>DATKIS010000271.1:0-2447 GCA_035543975.1 Pyrinomonadaceae bacterium | reverse complement strand
CGGCAACACAGCCATGAATTACATGGCAGGCCACAGCCTGCCAGACTATCGCCTGCTCAACCTGCGCTATGGCGAACGCTTCCAGCCGCAGGACATGGACAAGGTAAAGGCGATCCCTTCCGGATTGCTTGGGCCCGTCCGCCTGGTTGCCGGCGATAAGTGAGCATCCCGGCTCGATAGCCGCATCGGACTAAAGGACCGGGCAAACTGACGGTCGCGGCTCTGCCGCTTGATGTGCGGTGGCGGCTATGCCCCACCCGCACGTGCTCCCTTAGTCCTTTTTGGGGCTACGCCCCCCGCTTGGGGCGAAGGCACAAAACCTCTGTCAGCTACGCCGGAAGGGCACACCCTTCCGCACAACGGGCGGCTGTGCCGCAATCCGGTTTCCCAAATATCGATTGCAAGGTGTGAGTGAGGCTCCGAGGCAACCGAGGCTACATTGGAATGAAGTAAGGGAGGATTAGATGAAACTGGTCTTAGCTGGCTCTCTGTTCATGGTGATGATAGGCGGAGGTGTTTTTATCCAAGATACTTCCTCCAGAGCGGCCGTCCCCAAACAAAAGTATAATGTGATCATTATCGCTTCTGACGATCTGCGTCCCACCCTCGGTTGCTACGGCGACCGGCTCGTCAAAACTCCCAACCTCGATAAGCTGGCTGCCCGCGGAGTAAGATTTGATCGCGCCTACACGCAATTCCCTCTTTGCAATCCGTCGCGGACGTCCTTACTAACCGGCCGCTATCCGACGCAGACCGGAGTAATGGACAACGAATTCTACTTCCGCGCCCTGCATCCCGAGCTTGTTTCCCTGCCAGAACACTTCAAGGCCAACGGTTACGTGACCCTCCGCTCCGGAAAGATATTTCATGGAGGCATCGACGATACGGAAGCCTGGACCGAAGGCGGCGAGACCCGCAATTTCCCTGGCGCCCGACGCCCGCCTTCGAATCCAGACAGCGCCGACCGGACCTCACATTCCGATCAGATCGTGATGCTGGAAGGCAACGGCGAAGACAACGAAGACTACCGGATGGCCACCAGGGCAATTGCGTACCTGGAGAAATACAAAGACCAGCCCTTCTTTTTGGCCATGGGGTCGGCCAAACCACATAGTCCGCCTACTTCAACCAAAAGGTTCTTCGATATGTACGACGTCGACAAGATGCCTCTGCCCCCGGACTTTTCGCCTCGACCAATCGCGCCCCCGGGTTTTCCCGAGATCTCAATCGCCCGCCGAAATACCGATCTGTTCATTAACCGCGAGGCGTCGCCCAGGGAAGCCCGAGAAGTGATTCGTGCCTATTACGCCGCAGTGAGTTTTATGGACGAACAGGTCGGCCGCGTCCTCGACGCGCTCGATCGCCTCAAGCTTAGCGATAAGACGATCATCGTGTTTTGGGGCGACCATGGTTACCACCTGGGTGAGAAAGGCAAATGGTCAAAAGCTTATTCACTCTTTGAAATCAATACCCGGATACCGTTCATCTGGGCTGGCCCAGGAACCAGGGCCGGCGTGTCTCCACGCACGGTTCAACTGCTGGACATGTATCCCACCCTCGTGGAGCTCTGCGGGTTGCCCTCGCCTTACAAAGCCCCGGCAAAGATCGAGGGCCACAATTTGAGTGCGTTGCTGCGCAATCCTCTGGCGAAGTGGGACCATCCAGCCCTGACCGTGGTCAAGTATCAGGGCAAACTGGGCAAGTCAGTTCGCACCGAACGCTGGCACTACGTGATCTGGGATGATGGCAAGGCAGGCGAAATGCTGCTGGACCATGCGAACGACCCGCTTGAACTGAAGAACCTTGCGGGAGATCCGGCTTACGCCGAAACGGTGAAAAAGATGCGGCAGTTGATTGAGCAGATTCCGATGAATTAGATAACGAGTCTCAAGCCCACGGCAGCGGGAGGTAGCGTAAAGCCTGGGGTGGAGCGCAGCGAACCCCAGGCAATAGTCCAGAAATAATATTAGCCCGCGGAGTGGACGATAGAGTTTGCACTAATTATCCGCTATCGCGGGCTCTGCCCTCTCAGTCCACGTTTCCTGGGATTCCGCTGCGCTCACCCCCGGCTTTACGCTATCGCCCGCTCCCGCGGGCTACCGGTACACCCTGGATCATCACTACCCCGCTCGCCAAACCCGGAGCCAACCCGGTGATTTTGATCTCCCCGCGGGGAGCGGTCGCCTTGATCATCGCGAAGCACCGGCCCTGGTGAGCCCGGCGATGATTTGCCTGAAAAAGCTCGTGACTGGAATTGTTTCCATTATCAACCGCGGCCACCACTCCCGGACCTAACACCGCGAACGCTATCAGGTCGTTGGCGCCAGGAACCAGCACACCTTGCTCATCAACTACCTCCGCCTTGATATACGAGAGATCGTCCCAGACAGGAGCGACCGACGTCCGATCTGCGGTGAGTATGATCCTGGCCGGCTTTCCGGCAGTCC
>DATKIS010000270.1:0-7488 GCA_035543975.1 Pyrinomonadaceae bacterium | reverse complement strand
GGTTAACCCAATCCACGCAAGGTTGCAGGCGAACGTGCGGACGAACTAAGTCGACGGATTTATCCGCTGGGCACTGACTGGCGAAAACGGGCCGCATTATACACCCCAGCCTTTTGAAACTTCACTGTTCTGGCCGGATAGGGTTGGAATATGGGGAGCAAAGAAGAAGAAAGCCAAAGTAGTCGGGGCGTGACGTTTCGTGTTGTTTAGAGTCCCTGGCACGAGGAGCGGCGTTAAGGCCGCCGCAGACCAAAGCGGCGTCAAGCCGCCGCGGATCAAAGCGGCGTCAAGCCGCCGCAGACCAAAGCGGCGTCAAGCCGCCGCGGATCAAAGCGGCGTCAAGCCGCCGCAGACCAAAGCGGCGTCAAGCCGCCGCAGACCAAAGCGGCGTCAAGCCGCCGCACACCAAAGCGGCGTCAAGCCGCCGCGGATCAAAGCGGCGTCAAGCCGCCGCGGATCAAAGCGGCGTTAAGCCGCCGCAGACCAAAGCGGCGTCAAGCCGCCGCAGACCAAAGCGGCGTTAAGCCGCCGCACTCCAAAAGGTTACTCAGTCGGCCTTTGGAGATCTCTAATCAGGACCACATCGCTAGTCACTGCGCCGCGCGAAACGCCCAGTTGCCCACCATCCGGAGACCAGTCGAACCAGAAGATCTGATCTGATTTGAAATTGCTTAACTGCCGGGCTGGCCCTCCATCTACTGGCTGGAGCCAGATATTAGAAACGCCGTCGCGGTTCCTTATGTAGGCGAGAGAAAGCCCATCCGGCGTCCACCGCACCAGCGATTGGAAGAACACGTTTTGCGGGACTTCGAAGGTTTTGACCGGCGGTCCGCCGTCGAACGGAATGATGGCCAGCCGCCACGGGTCTTTCGTCCCCGGGCGGTAATAACTGGAGATCCATTTACCATCGGGAGAAACCACGGGGCAAACCGAAGGGTAGTCAGTCAACTTTTCAGGTTTTCCTCCCTCCACTGACACTCTCCACAACGTTCGCTTTCCTTGTTGGCCACTGTGGTAGACGACTGATGTTCCTTTGGGTGAACACCAAACCCAGGAATCGTCTTCACCCGTGGTCAGCTGCGTCTGATTCTTACCGTCACTGTCCATTCTCCACACATTGGTAAATCCGGTGCGATCGGAAACAAACACGATGTAGCGCCCATCGGAAGTCATCGATGGAAAATTGTTGCCGCCCGAATCGTCTGTCAGTTGGGTGTTGGCAGTTCCTTGAGCAGTCATGGTCCAGATGCTTGGGGTGCCATTGAGGAGCGAGGTATAGATGATCTGCCCATTGGGTAGCCATGAAAAGCGAGTGCGGTAGTAATAGAAAGCATTCATGCCCTGGTCTTCGTTGTGGGACAGGATCGGTTTGGCTTGATCGGCATCATCAGTTGGCCCGATCCACAGGCTGGAAAATGTTTGAGTTTGTTTGCTGACCAGAATGTTGGAATCGCTGGTCAGAGTCACTCCGTCATAGTCTTGCAAATCCCTGGTGATTCTATGAGCCTCTCCACCTGGATACGATAAATACCAAAGTTGCGAAGTAGAACTTCGCGCCAGATCACTCGCATTGAAGACCAGTCCCTTTCCATCATTCATCCACCAGACACGGCCGACTCCTTTCCATTTCTGTGAGGTAATGGGTTTTACCGAGCCATCGGCCACTTCTACCGAGACAACCCTCAAGTAGCGTCCATTGGCATCCGTGTACGCGGCGCCAGTGGCAATGCTCTTACCATCGGGTGACCAGGCTGGACCACCAAAGGAAAAGGCATCGTATCCAGTCCGCGCCGCAAGTTTTCGTTCCTCACTGCCATCAGCGTTGGCGATCATTAGGGCCCTTTCCCCGGTGCTGGCGCCCCGGACAAATGCCAGCTGCTTCCCGTCAGGAGAAACGGAAATTGGCCCATCCACATCCACGATCAGCTTTACCGGAACGCCGCCTTGCACCGGGACCCGGTGAAGCGCGCCGATACTATTGTTGAGTTCCTTGGCTATGTAGTAGAGGTAACTGCCATCAAGCGAGAAGGTGCCTCCGTAGTATTGGACCTCGGCCGGAGGGATGATCTCTACATTATTCGAGGTGGCGATCTCTCTAACCCAGACGCTTTTCTTTCCTCCATTCTCAGACACGTAGGCCACAAATTTGCCGTCCGGCGAAATAGCGGCGTCGCTGACTCTGCCCGTATTGGTAACTCTGATGAGTTCGATCGCTTGAAAGGGTACGACGGGAACGTTAGCTGGGCGATTGCGTCGCATCCGCTCGGACAGGGCAAAGCCAAGCCCAGCCACAACGATCAGGCCGGTTAGACCCAGCGCCACAGCCCGAAGGTGTTTTTGCCTATTAAGTCGCTGCGAAAAACTGTGCTGGGTGATAGCAGTCTGAAGGCTGACGCCATCTGCGGTCGCCGGCAAAACTGTCCTTGCGCTTCCAGGTTCGGCCTTGGCTCTTTGCAATATTTCACCCAGCGTCAGATTCTTTCGCTGGTCCTTCAGGTCTGCCAGCAACTCGTTCATCGTTTGATAACGCTCATCTCTTTTTTTACGGAGCGTCTTCAGGATGGTGCGTTGCAATTCATCCGGCGCGTTGGTGACGAATTCGGAAAGTAATTTCGGCTTGGCGTTAATCAGGTTCGCAAAACTCTCTGACATTGAATCGCCGGCAAAGGGGGTTTGCCCGGCAATCATTTCATGGATCACAGCACCGAGACTGAATATGTCGGTCCGCTCGTCTATCGCCTCCCCTTTCGCCTGTTCCGGCGACATGTAGTTGACAGTTCCCAGAATGAGCCCTTCGGCGGTTTGCCTGGCGGCCGATTCTTCCAAACCCAGGAATGACTTCTTCTTTTCGACAAGTTTCGCC
Organism: Pyrinomonadaceae bacterium; assembly: GCA_035543975.1. Taxonomy (GTDB): domain Bacteria; phylum Acidobacteriota; class Blastocatellia; order Pyrinomonadales; family Pyrinomonadaceae; genus PSRF01. The sequence continues at coordinate 4,625 of DATKIS010000270.1, read as the reverse complement.
AGGCCGAAATCCAGGACCTTCACATAACCGTCGGGACGAATCATGATGTTTTCAGGCTTGATGTCGCGGTGCACGAGTCCCGCCGCGTGCGCCGCCGCGAGGGCTGAAGCGATTTGAGTGGCGATGTCCAGCACCTCGTCGAGTTTCATTCGGGTGCTCGTTATGTACTGCCGTAAGGTCTGGCCCTCGATGAACTCCGTGGTGATGAAGTGCTGTGAATTTGACTGCCCAATCTCGTGAATGGTGACGATGTTTGGGTGGTTGAGCGCGGAAATAGCGCGGGCCTCCTGCTCAAAACGACGTACCCGATCTGTATTGAGCGTGGATTGCGAGGGCAGTCGCTTGAGGGCGACCTGGCGTCCTAGTCTTACGTCCTTGGCCAGGTAAACTTCTCCCATCCCGCCCTGGCCAAGGAGGGACACAATCGTGTATGGCCCCACAGTCTGTCCGGCATGCAAGCCGGTCTCGCGTCCGGACAGCATCTCGGCGGCGAGATCCCCCGCCGGCGCTTCTATGAAACTGCTCGATTGTTCGTGGGACCCAATGAGCGATTCAACTTCCAGTCGCAGAGACTCGTCGCCATTGCATGCTTGCGCCAGGAACGGGGCGCGTTCACCTGCCGCACGCTCCAGGGCGGAATGAAACAGCTGATTGATTTGTTGCCAGCGTTCGGGGTCCATGAAGTGATTCCAGATCCCTCCACTAGTAAACGCGAGAATTGCTGCCGGAATCTCTAAGCGGATCGTCTGTCGTCAGTAGCCTGTTCGATGGCGGGTTCAAGTGAACCTCGGCCAGGAAACCCGCCACCTTAAGCTTTGATATCAACAACGCTCTCTCATCAGATGAGGACCCGCCGATCAGACTGCGCTGGCCCTACGCCGGGGCCGACTTTGCCTGGTGCTTACTCTTGTTATCGTCTCCGTTAGTTAACGCCAGTATTTCCTCGGCGGCGGTGCGCAGGGTGTCGTCCGAGGCGAGCGCTTCCGCCCAGGGACTCATTGCAATGCCAACGCGTTCCGCTAACTTGTGAGCGAAGGCCCGCGGTCGGAATTCGCGAGCTTGAGCGGCTAGATCCAACACTGCTTCTACATACTTTTCCACTGAGTGCTGCTCCGCCAGCAGACGCTGTCCTGCTTCACCCATTTGCGAAAACCGGTCTGGCGCGGCCAGGAACGCACTTAGATGGTCGTGAATATCGTCCGCTTCGTGTTCCGGTCTCACGTGGGCCACCACCGTCTCAGGCAGCCCGCCATACCATCCGACGCGGGTAACCAAAGTCGGCAAAGCGTGCGCCCAGATGCGAAGCTGACTGATCGAGGCCTCACCCATCGTGGGATAACGTAAGTTGACTGCAAGATCGGCTTTGCTCAGGGCGACATCCAATTCACTCTCCGAAGCGAAACCGCGCAGCGTAACCTGCCGGCCGAGACCAAGAGTCTGGATTTGTTTTCGGATGTAGCCCGGGTCCCAGATCTCACCGTAGATGTCCAGGACAAACCGATCTTTCCGGGGGAATAGGGCCAGCGTCTCGAGCAGCACATCGAGCCTTCGATTCCGGTTGATAAAACCGAAGACGATTAGACGATAAGGCTGTCCGTTAGCCCTTATCCGTGGTTGCCGCTGTACGTCGCGAGGAGACGGCTGCCTTGGTGAGTAGGCGAGTGGTGCGCAGGCAATCACCCAGCGGTTAGCCAGCTTAAGTTCCTCGTAAGCTTCCTGCGTGTGGACCAGCACTCCCAGCGAGTTTTCGAGCGCCAGGGCGGTAAGCGGATAACGTTGAGACAGGGAGTGAATCGTGGCCGAGCCATTCTTTACCGACTCGGCGGCCGCGTTTCGGCCCTCCTCGCCGTAGTGGGTTTCCATCTGGGCGAGGTAGCCGTCGGTATCCTGCCATTGATGTCGATACAGGCTATCGAAGAACTCGTGCAGGCGGAGATCGTGGAGAATCACCGCGCCTGGTTGGCGGCGGGCGACCTGCCAGATCGAGCCATGAAAGAGGTGGTTATTGCCGAGGTTGTAAATATTCAGGTCAGCGCCGTTGAGTTCAACCCACGGCATGTGGTCGAGTTGGTAGGTCCGCACCGGAGCGAAGTTTTCAATCGAACGGTCCCAGACGGTTTGGTCGGTCCACAAGGTTAGGCGAGCGCGCTTACTCAGCTCCGGAAGTATCCCTGACAGAAAGTCAGCAATGCCGGTCTTGGCGGGCGCAAGGGGGGAGAACCAGTTTAACTTCATGCCAGCAGCTTCCTGACCACGTTGTCCCAGTTAATCTCAAAATTGTCGTAATGAGTTCGGCCTGCCAGACCCCACTCGCGGGCTTGATCGCGATCTTCCCAGAGGATATCGAGCGCGGCAGCCAGGCCTTTTGCGCTGGGTTCGGCAACCAGGCCAGTCTTCTCATTGACGACAAATTCCAGTGGTCCACCCGAATCGGTACAAGTGAGCACCGGCTTCGAGGACAGCATCGCCTCCAGAGTTACGTACCCATAATCCTCGTCAATCGGGGGGTAAACGACGGCCAGTGAGTGCGCGTAATGCCGGCGCATTTGTTCATTGGTTACGTTTTCCAACCACTCGATCCGGTCACTGACTTTGAACTTGCGGGCGATAGTTTTCAGTTCGTCGGCATAGGACGGGCTGTCAGGCGTCCCGGCAAAACGCACTCGAACGGGGTTTCTAGTTTGGCCCAAGCTCTCCAACACAAGCGCCTGGCGCTTTGGAACGCAGAGTCTACTCGGGAAGAAGATGTAATCCTCAGCAGCTGCGCAATAGAAGCTGGCGGCCTGCGGCGGAGGGTGGTACAAAGGCTCCGCCTTGATGTCACAATATTTTTTGAGCCGTTCAGCGACGTTCTGCGAATTTGCAAAGACCGCTTTGGCCTGGGGAATAAGATGGCGATCGGCTTGCTGAATCGCATCGCGCACCTGGGCACCATTCGGGTAATAGACCATGTCGCTGAGCGGATGATCCCAGAGCTCGTAGGCGGTCCGGTGCTGATGCAAGATCCATAACACCTTGTTTGGGTGTGAAATCAGATAGGCTGGAAATTTCAGCCCGATCAGAAGGTCCACTGGTGTGCCGGCGGCTTCAGTCACGTCCAGCAGGCGACAGGCCAGCATGTGTTCGAGAATTTGTTCGGGCGGGTACCACTTGAAGGGAATGGCAATGATCTCGGCTTCATGACCCGCCGCCAGCAACGCGTCCCGCAGACCTTCCGCATGAATCTCCGCGCCTCCTCGAATAAACGGCACCTGGGTCGTGGCGATGAGAATTCTCATGCAGAAACCTTCCATCCGGCGATGGCATAGTCCATGGGCCCATAAAAGAGGTCATTGAAGCGTTCGGTCAACTCGTTTTTTCCTTCTAAGCGAGCCTGATTCCAGGCGTGCAGGTTCATCACTTCGACTCGATGGAGCCCTCGCGACTCGAGCAAAAACTTCATGAGCAGGCTGGGCAGTGGATTACGGTGAGTAGGATCAAAGTAGAAATAATTACTGCCGACCAGAACATTCTCCGGGTTAGGCGTCTCAAAAATAACTACTCCACCGGGACTGAGTACTCTAGCAATTTCATCGAGCAGCCGCATCAGAATTCCAATTTCCAGGTGCTCGATTATATGAAAGCCGGTAACGGCAGCCAGGCTACGGTCTGGTTGTCCCCGCAAATAATCGAGGATATCCGTTTCCACTACGTCGAGGCCGCGAGCACGGCAGCGATCGAGCAACACTCTATTCGTGTCCACGCCAACGGCGCTATAGCCTTCCTCTTGTAATAACTCCAGCCATTCACCTCGGCCGCAGCCAAGATCGACAATCGGCAGGCCATTGATAGTCACTAACGAGTTGATATGGGGCAGATAAGTTCTGAATCGCTCCTTGATTTCATCGTGGCTGCCGCGAAAGTTGTCTTCCAATTCAGCATAGAGGGCATCGAGTTTGTGTTGCTCTTCAGTGGCAATAATTTCCAGTTGTTGCTGATCGAAAGGAGCCGGCAGGCGGCGGCGCGCTTCTTCCACAATCAGCGACAGTCGTTTCCCCTGGAGGGCTAACTCGGTGCGGGCGTGTTGGAGTTGCTGGTAGAGCTTCTCAATTTCGGTCTGCATGCTGTTGGCGTGAGACTCGATTTTATGAGTTGTGAAGCGCAGATCGTTGGCGGCTGATTCGAGCGTGCCAATCCTCTCCTGCAGGTCTCCAGCTAAGGGCTGTGCCTCAGTAATTCTCGTTTGGAGATTGGCAGTGGATGTAGCCACGCTGGCAATCTCATTCTGGAAGGAAGTTTCAATGCCTGCAATCTCCGCGCGGACCGAAGATTCGAACTGAGCAATCCAGGTTCTGGATGAAGACTCGAGTTGTGCAATCAAGGCTTGGGTTGAGGATTCAGATTGAGCAATCCGGGCGTAGGCGGATGACTCCAGCGTATCGAGACGATTGCGCATGTCAGCGGTGGACGACTCGAGTAAAGACTGCTGCTCTTGAACCAGCCGTTGACCTTGAATCAATTTTTGCGCCTGCCTCAGGTGACGGGCCTGTGCCTCCTGTATCGCGATCAACTCGGTCCTATGTTCCTGCCGCACCTCAGCCACGTATTGTTGTTGCTGTTCGCGCAGGGCCTTTATTGGTTGCTGC
>DATKIS010000269.1:0-2256 GCA_035543975.1 Pyrinomonadaceae bacterium | reverse complement strand
TAGGGAAAGTGCACCAAACTCAACGTATTTGCGGGTGTTAGACTTCAATTATTTGTAAAGTGCTTGACTTGAAAGAATGTGAAACACAAGATCTTGGGCCGCGCGGGAAGGCTACTACAGTTCATAACCCTGAGCAAGAAGGAGCCATTGGCTGCTGACCGTTTTGGGGGAGTCGCCGAAGTCTAGTTGAAAGGCTTTGGGGTTATGCGGCTTTGCCGGAACTTTCCTTTCGTGCGAATCGTAAATCCGCCTGAGTGAGGGAACGACACTGCGCGCAGTGGACAACAAATTAGTCGGGCGGAGAGAAGAAGTGGGGGCTGCAAGAGCTTTGGCTGCCAACGAAGGAGCCGAACTGGTTCGTAAGTGTCGCGCCGGTGATGGGGCGGCCTGGGAGGAGATTGTCCATACCTACTCCCGGAGAATCTATAATTTGGCGTACCGCTTCACTTCGCGCGCTGATACAGCTGAAGACCTGACCCAGGAAGTTTTCGTCAGAGTCTATAGATCTTTGGATCAGTACGATGCTAAACAGGGCGATCTGCAAAATTGGCTGATGAGGTTAGCGCGTAATCTAATTATCGATGATTACCGAAAACGACAGCGCACGCCCCATGACAACCAGGCCGACGACCTTGCAGACCACACCTACCATCTCCATACGGTTTCTCGTTCGGTTCAGCAGGAGATGGAGCGCCGGGAACTTGGAGCGCAGGTGCAGGCGGGTATCGATAAGCTGTCAGCCGACCTACGGACCTGCGTCATCCTTCGAGATATCGAAGAGTTGAGCTATCAGGAAATCGTGGATCTTTTACAGATACCGGAGGGGACAGTTAAATCGCGCATAAATCGCGGCCGGATTGAGTTGGCCAAGATATTACGGCGCATGAAAGTATTGGCTGTGACTGAAGCATAGATTGATTGGACTGCTTCGTAACGGGAGCGAAGCAGAATAACCATAGAGGACGAGGGGCGGGAAAAGAGAAACGTAATGCTGTGTGATGACTTTGAGAACAGACTGACTGACTACCTTGACGGTGTACTTGAGCCGGAGACGCACAAGACGTTTGCCGAGCATGCGCTGCGCTGCCCGTTGTGTCACGAGATCCTGAGCGAGGTAAAGAGCACTATGCAGGCGTGTCGCGCTGCCAGTGCGTTGCCGGCCCCTCGAGACCTGGAAGCGCGAATACTGCTCAGCACGATGCCGGAAACGGCGATGACCTGCGAAGACTTTGAAGAGTATCTGACAGACTATCTGGATGGCTTTCTTCCGGCCTCGCTTTATCACCGGTGGGAACGCCACGCTGTGCTTTGTGAACGTTGTACTGAACTCCCCGGTCAGGTGGTACGGGCAATCGGCACCTGCTATTTCTACCTTGGCGAAGAGCTGCCAATACCCGCGGGCCTTAATGAACGGATTCTGCTGGCTACCTCGGAAACGATTCTGGCCCAGGAGATCCGCGCTCCATTTGGCCAGCGAGCAGCTTCATGGTTGCGCGCCTGGCTTGACCCGATTGTTTCTCCGCAGCTTGCCACGGTGGCAACTATGTTGCTTGTGGCGGTATTCGTGCTGACCAATACGGTCTCGGCTGACGGCTCGATTAGTGGCGTTTACAGTGCCAGTATCCGTTTGGCAGAACAGAGTACTGGTTCAAATGGTCGCATCAAAGAGATTACGCAGGGATTGAAACAACTTGTTGGAGGGCGACCGGAAACCCCAGCAGCGACACAACAGAATCAGGGTAACCAGCAGCCAAAGCCACAGCCCAAACAGAGTGTGGCGCCTGCCAACCAAAACAAACCTGAGAATCGTTAATGGAGATTCTGGACTAGAAATGCTTTATTGCTCCTATCATCCAAAGAACGCATCCGTCGTACAGTGTAATCAGTGTGCGCGACAGTTGTGCTCGGCCTGCGACCACCGAATTCGTGGCTTTCCTTTTTGCCAGGATTGTATTGTCGCGGGGGTAGAGTTGCTCCGGCAGGATTCGCAGTCGTCCAGTGCTCCAAATACTTACCGCAACAGTTCGCCTTTTGTGGCTACGCTGTTGTCCTTCGTCCCGGGACTTGGTGCCGCTTATAACGGTCAAACGGCCAAAGCGATCGTCCACTTTGCCATCTTCGCGAGTTTCTTTCAGATGGCGGTGCTGACCCAGGGAGTCCATTTCTTCATCCTGGGGGTGCTGGGGACATGGCTGTTTGCCGCAGTTGACGCTTGCCGGACCGCGCAGCTAATGCGCGCCGGACTCAGTCCGGACA
>DATKIS010000268.1:0-7197 GCA_035543975.1 Pyrinomonadaceae bacterium | reverse complement strand
TTCTTTTGCGGATCGGCCTGATGACTGACAACAGCGATTATCAAAGACGAGCCGCCACGATTCTGCGTCTGACGGCTGCATCCGTTCGTCGATATGGCTCCGGATTCGGCCGGATGCTATGCGCACTCGATTTTTACCTGGGCAAACCAAAAGAGATTGCCATTGTTGGAGCGGCAGGGTCTGGAGACACCGAATCCTTACTACAGGCAGTCTGGACGCCATTTCTCCCTAACAAGGTCGTCGCGCAAGCCACTCCAGACGACAAAACTGCCGCCAGCGTCATTTCCCTGCTCCGTGATCGCCCGCAACTCGAGGGTAAGGCCACAGCATACGTGTGTGAGTCGTTCGTCTGTAAGCAACCGGTAACCACGGCCGCTGAGCTAAGTTCACAGTTACTCAATCGGTCTGGCATAGGCAGCTAGGCGAGGCCTGGCTGCCCGATTACCTCAGGGGTTCAGGCCAATTGAGCCATTTTGTTTGGGCGCCCAGCGCACCAGCCCGACCAGCCGGAGTCCGCTAGCTAGAACTCCCGCATCATTCCGCTAAACACACAATCTTGACTCACAGCTATTGAACAGGTATCTTCTACAGGCTCAACACTGTTGGCACATAGCCAACGTTGACCAGCACCCCGAAAGACTCCTCGTTCACGCGCTTTCCACGCTAATCAAAACTAATCAGCTGAGCGGCTTCAGTCGCGGACCCTGTATTCCAACCCGGCACCGAACAAGAACCCAAATGAGCGAAAAAAGAACCTGGAAAAGTGACGCAGTCCTAATCACCATTTCTTCACTGGGACTCCTACTCCTCTGCTTTGGCCTGATTGCCACTGTCAAATTGCCCTTCTTGTCCCGCGAGGGGTTGCTGTCGTGGTTGGTTCTGGTTGTGCTGACCCTCGCGGCCAGCCGGTTCACGGTTTCCATCAGCAGCACACTGCGCATCAACCAGAGCCGGAAGTCAGTCGCGGACGCCCTCATATTCCTGGCGGTTATCCTCTACGCGGTGCAGCCGGCTGACACTGTCGGCCCAGCGACGTTGCTGGCAGCAGTCGTTGGTTTCGTCTCCACCTATGGCCTTACCAGCCGCCGGGAGTGCATAGCCACGACAGCCATTGCCGTCATCTCCACTTTCATAGCTGCCTCATGTTATGGGTTCCTCGCGACGGTGTTCGGAGGTGAACTCCTTCAAGGTGCAGTCCACGGACTTCCACTCAACGTAATCCTGGTCCCGGTCTGCGTCCTGGCCGTCCTTCAGTACTTGCTCAGCACCCTGTCAACGGTTTACTTCCTCAACATAGTCGAGGGCAAACCTCGAGTGCTCCCTTCCCAGGAGAGTTTAGTTTGGACTTTAACCACCCAGGTCGCCGGCGCTGCATCAGCCGTACTCTTCTACTCGGCTATCAACGGGGGCGGCTTCCCCTCGGTTCTGTTGGGTCTCCTCATTACCGGGCTAGTCCATCTGCTCTATCGATTCAATGAAAAACGAATCGACGAAGTTCGACGGGCGGAGGCCGAAGAGCGGAAACATGTGGAGGAGATGGCGACGATTCACATGAACACTATCGAGTCGCTGGCAATTGCCATCGACGCAAAAGATCAGACCACTCACGGTCATGTGCGCCGGACGCAAATTTATGCTTCGGAGATAGGGAGACTCTTGAAAGTTGGAGAGCCCGAAGTGAAGGCCCTTTTCGCAGGCGCCCTGCTTCACGACATCGGCAAACTCGCCGTGCCTGAATACATTCTCAACAAGCCCGGCAAACTAACTGAGGCCGAGTTTGCCAAAATGAAAATCCACCCGACTGTCGGAGGAGACATTCTCCGGCGCGTCAACTTCCCTTATCCGGTGGAAGACATCGTCCGCTATCACCATGAAAAGTGGGACGGGAGTGGTTATCCAAAAGGCCTGAAAGGCGAAGGTATTCCGCTGGTCGCGAGGATCATTTCGGTGGTCGACTTCTACGATGCCACCCGGTGTGATCGCCCCTATCGCAAAGGGATGAAACGCGAAGATTCGCTGTCGCTGCTGAGTACCATGGCGGGAAGTGCGTTTGACCCAAGGGTTGTAGACAAGTTTATCGAACACGTTGACAACTTTGACAAGTTGATTGCTGCGGAAGATATCCAGGAGCAGGTGGATTCAGCAATCGCGGACGACGACTATTCAACCGCGACCAAGCCTGACGCCGGGCTCGCGTCTGATTTGGTCGGGACCCCGAACAACGACGGCTTCCGATCGATCACGCAGGCTCAGCAGGAGGTGTTCGCTCTTCATGAAATCGCCCAGACGATTGGGTCTTCGCTTAACCTCAATGACACAGTGGCACTGGTTTCGAGTAAGTTGCGCGCCATCGTCCCCTTTGATACTTGCATTATCTTTACCGTCGACGAGAAATCCGGTAAGGCTATGGCGATCCATGTCGCCGGCGAGGACGCCGAACTTTTCAGCCGCAGGAGAATGAATGTTGGCGACGGAATCACTGGCTGGGTAATAGCAAACGGCCGTTCGATGTGTAACGCATCGCCTGAGCTTGACCTGGTGGGAGTCCCTGAAGATGTTGCCAAGACTTTTCGCGGCGTATTGGTCTCACCGCTGGTCCGTGACGACGGCCCCTTCGGAGCAATCACCCTCTACTCCAAGACCCGTACATCTTATTCCGCAGAACACGTTCGTTTGCTTGAGTCGGTTTGCCAACATGCCTCCAGCGCCCTTAACAACGCGCTGACCTTTGAGAAGACAAAAGAGAGTGCCCTGATTGACCCGCTGACTGAACTCCCAAATGCTCGCGGCTTCTATATGATGCTTGGGCAACGCATTGCCGAATGTCAGCGGATGGGCCGCGAGTCTCTGGCCGTAATCAGCATGGACGTTGACGACTTCAAACTAATCAACGATCAGTATGGTCACGCCATCGGCGACCGTGTGCTGGCCAGTGTCGCAGCGGTAATTCGCAAGGAACTGAGGCAGATGGATATTCTGACCCGCTATGCCGGCGACGAATTTGTGACCATTATGCCAATGGCCTCGAGCAGCATGGCGTCAATGGTTGGAGAGCGCATCCGAAACGCCGTGGCGGCCCAGAAGTTTGCCGTTCGCACCGGGAAGGTTGTTCAGATGGGCATTAGTACAGGAGTCGCTTGTTTCCCTGACGACGGAGAAACCACGGAAGAACTGCTTACTGCCGCCGCGGGACGTATGCAGAATGATAAGCGGTCGAGGAAAACCGTCCTGGCGCTCGCCAACGCTCCGATCACCAATATCGATGCCTTCAGATAGATAAATTAGCCAGGAACCCTGAAGCGCACACTCGCGAAAAGCGGTGTGCGCTTTAGTATTTTCGGCGGTAGTTTCCTGAGCTCTCCCTTTTCGGCGTATGCTCAGTCATCTCTGTCTCTCCCGTGGTAGCTTACTAAGGATACTAACCACGGAGGCGCAGAGAACACCGAGGTTGCACAGAGAGACTTCAAGACAGAGCACAACCGTTTTCGGGGCTGGTTTTGCACGTCTTAATAAACCTCGCGTATAATCCTGCCCGTTACTTACAGCCAGATGATATTTTGATCTTCCTGGGAACCGTTCCTAACGGTTCAATAGTGGAAAGCGCGCCAATGGCAAAAGCAAACTATGAAGTCAGCAAGCGTACGCCTGAGCCGTCTCGTGTGGGGGCGGAAGAAATGAGTGCGACCGGGGTAATGGACGAAGAATCCCCAGAAACAACCGATCCTGAGACGCTCAAACAGGAGCATGAAGCCGTGAAAGAGGCTCAAAAGAGCCGTCTCGAAGGCATCGACCGGGATACGCTGATAGACATTTACCACCAAATGCTCCTGGTACGTCGCTTTGAAGAGAAATCAGCCGAGGCTTATAGCGCCGGCAAGATTGGTGGGTTCTGTCACCTTTACATCGGCCAGGAGGCCGTGGCGATCGGAGCCCTCTCAGCAATTCGAAAAGAGGATTACGTGATGACCAGCTATCGCGAACATGCGCACGCGATAGCCAAGGGCATGTCTCCGGAGTCGGTCATGGCGGAGCTATTCGGCAAGGCTGGCGGGTGTTCGAAAGGTAAAGGCGGCTCAATGCACATGTTCGACAAGGAGGTTAACTTCCTTGGTGGACACGGCATCGTAGCCGGCCAGATTCCCCTGGCCACGGGGGTGGCCTTCGCCTCGAAATACAAGGGCACCGATCAAGTAACCCTCTGCTTCTTCGGCGAGGCCGCCGTGAATCAGGGGGCTTTCCATGAGTCGCTGAACATGGCCCAGCTTTGGAAGTTGCCCTGTATCTATATCTGCGAAAACAACCAATACGGGATGGGCACCTCCCTGGCCCGGGCGATGTCGTCACAGGATATTTCACAGAAGGCTTGTGCTTACGATATCGCGTCAGAGTTTGTAGACGGTATGGATGTCCTGGCTGTGCGCGAGGCGACCCAGCGAGCTGTTGAGCGCGCCCGCAAAGAGTCGTTGCCTACGCTGCTTGAGGTTCGCACCTACCGCTTCATGGGTCATTCCATGTCAGATCCGGGAAATTACCGCACCCGTGCCGAAATTGAGCGCCATCAGGAGCGGGACCCCATCAAGCTTTTCGCAGCCAGCTTGAAGGAAGAAGCCGTATTGAGCGAGGCGGAATTTCAAAAGATTGAGGCCGAGGTAAACGAACAGGTGGCGAAGGCCCTGAAGTTTGCTGAGGAGAGCCCGTTGCCTGATCTCAGCGAGTTATACACCGACATTTATGCGAACCCCATAGAACCTGGCAAGCGGTAGTTGCAACCTTCACGATTCCATTCTAAGCATGCAGAAAAGGAACTGGTAAATGGCAGTAATCACGATGCGCGAAGCGCTCAATCAGGCTCTACGCGAAGAGATGCTCCGCGACGAAAACGTGTTCCTGATGGGTGAGGAAGTCGCCGCCTATGAGGGTGCGTACAAGGTCACGAAAGGCCTGCTGGCTGAACTCGGGGACAAACGCGTCATCGATACTCCCATTACCGAACTCGGGTTCGCAGGTTTGGGCGTGGGCGCCGCCATGGTGGGACTCCGGCCGATCGTGGAGTTCATGACTTTCAACTTTTCGATACTAGCAACAGACCAAATCATCAACTCCGCCGCCAAGATGCTTTACATGTCGGGTGGGCAATTCAATATACCGATTGTTTTTCGTGGTCCCGGCGGTTCGGCTTTCCAGGTATCTTCGCAGCATTCCCAAGCTATTGAGTCGTGGTTCGCCTATTTCCCCGGCTTAAAGGTTGTCATGCCCTCGACACCGGCTGACGCCAAAGGCCTGCTGAAGTCGGCGATTCGCGACGACGACCCGGTTATCTTCATCGAACAGGAAAGGATGTACGGCAACAAGGGCGAGGTTTCTGAGGACCCCGAGTTCATCATTCCGCTCGGGCTCGCCGATATTAAGCGAGAAGGAAAAGATGCCACTATCGTGGCCCGTTCATTGATGGTTCCCATCGCTTTGAAGGCGGCGGAAGTGCTGGAAAAAGAAGGTGTTTCCTGCGAGGTCATCGACCCAAGAACAATTCGACCTTTGGACATCAACACGATCATCGAGTCCGTGAAGAAAACTAATCGAGTGGTGGTGGCGGAAGAGTCACACCCGTTTTGTGGGGTGGCGGCCGAGATAGCTTCCGAAATCACTGAACGTGCCTTCGACTATTTGGATGCTCCGGTTAAGCGTATCTCTGGCGCTGATGTGCCAATGCCTTACGCGAAGAATCTTGAGGAACGTGCTATCCCGACAGTAGACCAGATCGTCGCCGCAGTTCGCGAAGTAGCTTATCTTTAAGAGACTGTCAGTTTGTCCGTGGCCGTTAGTCCGTTGATGCATTCCCCGGTGAGTGGCTGCCCGTTTGAAGGAATGGTTAACAGCGGGCCTCGGACGACATATCGGACAGCATAAAGGACCAATTTGTAATGGCAACAAAGGTAATCATGCCGAAACTTTCTCCTACTATGGAGGAAGGACAGCTTTCTCGCTGGCTCAAGAAAGAGGGCGATAAAGTTTCGATGGGCGAACCGCTCGCCGAAATCGATACCGACAAGGCCACGATGGAAATGCAGGCTCTCGGCAGTGGAGTGCTGCGTAAGATTTTGATCCAGGAAGGCGAGTCGGCGCCGCTGGGTCAACTGATAGCGATCATAGGGGAGCCTGACGAAGACATTTCGTCATTAGCCAGCGAAGCGGTCGCTACTCCAAAAACTACCGAAACCGCGGAAGCAACCACGGCAGAGACTCCCAAGCCCGACGCTCCTCCCGCCAAGGCGCCAGACGAAAAGCAGAGCAACGCAGGTGTAAGTGGCAACGGCGGCGGCGGCGGATCACGACCGGCTGAAGTTTCGTCGAGTGGCCGGCTGATCGTATCGCCTTTGGCCGCTCGGATGGCGGCCGAAGCTGGATTGGATTTGCGCTCAGTTAACGGCAGCGGCCCTGGCGGGAGAATCATCAAGCGCGACGTAGAGGGATTAATCGCCGAGGGCAAATCCGAAGCCGCGACTTCTGCCACGTCTAGCCCACGCCTGCGAGTGGTTGATGGCAGTGCCCAACCCGGAGCTGCGATGGCGGCCTCAACCTATCACGATGAGCCTGCCAGTGAAATGCGTCGCACGATTGCAAAGCGTCTCGTTACCTCGCTAGGGCCCATACCGCATTTCTTCCTCACTACAGAGATTGAAATGGATCGGGCCGCTGAAATGCGGAGCGCCATCAAGGAGTTGGAGCCTGATCTAAAGATTAGCGTTAACGACATCATTATCAAGGTCGCCGCCGCGGCCCTGGTTCAACACCCCCAGGTGAATGCGTCGTTTCAGGATAAAGTCGTCAGGTATTACGACCATGCAGACATCGGAGTGGCGGTAGCCATCCCGGATGGCTTGATTACACCTATTGTCCGTTCCGCAGATCAGAAGTCTTTGAGTGAGATTGCCGCCGAGGTGCGCGATCTCGCTGAGCGAGCCCGCAATCGCAAGCTGCGTCCTGAAGAATTCATGGGGGCAACGTTCTCCATAAGCAATCTCGGCATGTTTGGGATAGACGAATTCACCGCTGTCATAAACCCACCTGAAGGCGCCATCCTGGCAGTGGGAGCGATGTCCGCCAAACCCGTGGTCAGGAACAACGAGATCGTGGTGCGGCAGATGATGCGCGTCACGTTATCGTGCGATCACCGGGTAATCGATGGCGCCACCGGCG
>DATKIS010000267.1:0-7442 GCA_035543975.1 Pyrinomonadaceae bacterium | reverse complement strand
ACGTGCGAGGCACCGTAACCGATTTACGATTGAGCAAAGATGGGCCGTACGCGTTAGAGATTTCAGAAGGGCAATGCTGGATATTGAACCTAAAATCGTTCACTTTAGCGGACATGGAGGACCGGGCGGACTGGCGCTAGAAGATGACGATGGGCAAGCGCGCTTTATTCACAAAGAAGCACTATCAAGCTTATTCAAATTGTTTAAGGACAAAGTGGAATGCGTTCTCCTGAACGCCTGTTATTCACAAGACCAAGCTGAGGGTATTAGTGAGCACATCAACTATGTAATCGGGATGAGTAAAGAGGTCAGTGATAAAGCAGCACTCGAGTTCGCAGTTGGTTTTTACGACGCTATAGGCGCTGGACGGTCGATTGAAGATGCATTTGAATTCGGTCGTAATGCGATTCAATCAGAAGGAATTACAGAACATTCGACTCCCCAAATGCTTAGACGGGTAGTTACTGCCCCTGCCATTGTCACTCAGCCAAATCAGAATGACAGTTCACGCGCAGAGAATCCTCAGTCGATTGAACGTCGGATATTCGGTGGTCAGGCGATTAGTCAGACGATGGCTATGCTATTTGTAGACCTGATGCGGTTGTTGTACGTCGCGTCATCAGATGTCGCGAAGGGAGCTAATGTTGAGAGGTACGTGGAGTTCATTCGCCTCGCAGATCAGCACTTCGATGATCTGCGCAGCAGGATTGCTGCATCCTCTGTTATTCTTGATGCTCACTCACATAAGCAGATTGATCAACTGGAGCTTCGACTATCATGGATGTTAGGAAGGCTTAAGAATGGACCGAATCTAAGCGGCGAGTATAGAAGTTATTTCACTAAAATGATGCAAATCGGAACTGCGTTACACGAGCTTTGTTTAGGTGCTGCGGGAGAACATTATCAGAGCATTACGACCCATGTAGAGGAAAACGTCGAGCGTAGTTTAAAGCAAAGCCGCCGTGGCGTCGGATCTCCTTCGTTAAATGAAACCTTTCTCTTAAGGCTAAAGCTTCAAACGGAGTTATTGTCTGAAAGTCATGAACTTGAGAATAGCTCGATATCTACTATCGCAGATGACATGGACCAGGATTTTGCAATACGCTATTTCGTTCTTGACTATCAACTTTTGCGCGTCATCACCGGTAACAACTCGTTCGACCCGCCGCGTTCGCAGTCCGCCTGAAATTTGGATGAGCAACTGGCCAAGCGGTCGCACTCCAGGGCTCGCGTCTTTCAAGCGGGAAAGGGTCTTAAAGCCTTCGGCACCCGCTCTCAAATACTGTTTCGATTCGCACTTCCCTGTCATAATTCAAGATGGCCTCAAAGGAAGACGCCCATAACCAATGCGTACCGACAAGCTAGCACTCTTCTTAATTCTTACAATCGGCTTACCTTCCATCTATTTGCGAACCATCACTGGCCCACGCAACACACGCCCGACGAATCTAGCCAGGGCAATGCGGATTCCCGCCCCGGAAGATGTGTTGGGGTTTGTTCCCGGCGAGGATCGTAAGCTGGCGAGCTGGAGCCAGGTTCTCAGTTATTTCGACCAACTCGACAAAGCCAGCGATCGCGTTAAATTTGAGGCCCTGGGCAAATCCACCATGGATCGGCCTTTCGTGGTTGCCACTATCAGCGCTCCCGAAAATCTGGCCAGGCTGGACGAATACAAGCGCATCCAGGCTCTCCTTGCCGACCCTCGCAAACTCGGACCACCTGCGGGGCGCGACCCAAAAGCCCGCGAACTCATCGAACGCGGCAAGACAATCGTCCTGATCACCTGCGCGATTCATTCAACCGAGGTTGGTTCCTATCTCTCGAGCATGCTTATTGCCCACCAACTCGCCTCATCAAACAAGCCCGAAATCGAAGAGATGCTTCGGAACACGATTATCCTGCTGGTCCCATCTCTGAATCCGGATGGCGTGGATATTGTCAAAAACTGGTACGACAAAACACTGGGCACCCCCTATGAGGGAACCAGCCCCCCCGAGCTCTATCACAAGTACACGGGCCACGATAACAACCGCGACTGGTACGCCTTCACGCAGGTCGAAACAAAGATCACTGTCGACAAGATTCACAACGTTTGGCACCCGCAGATCGTCCACGACATTCATCAGCAAGGCGAGTTTGGCGCACGCCTCTTTCTGCCGCCATACATGGCGCCGGTGGAACCAAACGTCCCCAGGCAATTAGTCGAGGGCTACACCGAACTGGGCAACTGGATGGCGAAGGAACTGCGCAGTCAGGGATTCAAAGGAATCACCACCAATTCGACTTACGACGCGTGGACGCCCGCGCGCGCTTATTCCCACTATCACGGGGGTGTACGGATCCTGTCGGAAACTGCCTCGGCGCGCCTCGCATCGCCGATCACGTTGAAGTTTGACCAACTGCGTTCCCGCGAGGGTTACGACCCTCAGAAGGAGTCGAGCCGGTTTGGACCGCTATGGCGCGGAGGTGAATGGCACCTACGAGACATCACAAGCTACATGACTACGGCAGCATTCTCCCTGTTGACGCACGCATCACAGAATCGCGAACGTTGGTTGAGTAGGTTCTATGAAATTGGGAAGGCCGCCGTACGTCCCCGCGGGAAGGGTGAGCTATACGCGTTTGTGATTCCGCCGGCCGATGAGTTTGGGTCGTTGCTGGAAATCCTCGAACGAGGCGGCGTAAGTATCGAGCGTCCGGGTGCGTTCAGGGCCGGCAACCGCAGGTATCCCCAGGGCACGGCCGTAGTTCGTATGGCCCAACCGTATGGCGGATTTGCCAAGGCCCTTTTGGAAGTCCAGCGATACCCCGACCTCCGCGACACCTCGGGCCATCCAATTCGCCCCTATGACGTAACGGCCCACACGCTGCCTTTACTGATCGGTGTCCCGGTCCAAGCGATCTATGCGCCGTTCGTCTTGCCGAAACCCAAGCCGGAGCGTGGGTTTGGTATGAACGGGGGTTGTGGCGATGCAAATCCACCGCGGCGCGCAATCTACCGCTCACACGTACCCTCGATGGATGAGGGTTGGACTCGCTGGGTGCTTGATGACAATGCCACTAGACCGTTTCGTTGTCTCGGCTATGTAACGTTGGAAGATGCTGAGGCCCGAGCGGGCAACCTGAGGGCAAAGTTTGACGCCATCGTGATCCCCGACCAGGAGCCGATCAGGAACCTCGAACCGCGCGTGATTCTTAACGGGCACCGTCCTGGCACCATGCCAGCCCAGTACACAGGCGGTCTTGGCGCTGAAGGCGTGAAGGCGTTGCGTGAGTTTGTGGAACAAGGAGGGAGCCTAATACTGCTAAACCGCGCCTCAGAGTTCGCAATTGAACAGTTCAAACTACCTATCCGAAACGTCGTGTCCGACGTGCCTGAAAAAGACTTCTTTGTGCCCGGTTCGATCCTGCGCATTGAACTTGATACCTCGAGCCCGCTGGCGGAGGGGATGCCGAAGGAATCAATTGCCTGGGTTGAAGATTCGCCGGTCTTTGAACTGACCGGCCCAAATGTGACTCGGCAACCGCGCAGCAACGCCGGTTTGTTAGACGTGCCACAGGCTCGCGTAATAGCGCGTTATCCAGTGAACAGGGATCTGCTTCTCTCGGGGTGGTTGCTGGGTGGTGACCGCATGAAAGGAAAGGCTGCCCTGATTGAAGTGAGGTTGGGAAAGGGCAAGATGATTCTCTTTGGTTTCCGCCCTCAATATCGCGGCCAATCGATGGCAACGTATCCGCTGTTATTCAATGCAATCAGTGGCAAATAGCGACTCGCCCGGGTTCTCGCGACTAAAGTTAGCGGTGGCGGTCATCGCCAGTTTGTATTTCCTTTGGTGCGCTTACGATCCCTACCAGTGGCATTTGATCGATGGCGTCAACCTGGTAATTCACGAAGCAGGTCACCTGGTCTTCAGTCCTTTCGGCGAGTTCATGATGATTGCCGGCGGATCACTCTTCCAGGTAATAATGCCTGCACTTTTCGTCGGCTATTTTTGGTACAACGGCAAATACTATTCGGCGGCGCTAGTGCTCTTCTGGGTAGGCGAAAGCATTTTGAATGTTTCCGTTTACGCGGGAGATTCGGTAGCGCTACAACTCCCGCTCCTGGGAGGCCAGGATTCGATGCACGACTGGAACTACCTGTTGAGCAGCTTGAACCTGCTCCAGTCGACCTCCAAGGTTGCGGGCGCAATACGACTTCTCGGCACTGTCATCATAGCCGTCGCGGCTTTGGGTTCGGTCAAATTCTCGAAGGACGATGGTACAGATTTCCGGTCCCGCTCCGGTTTCTGAAACTTGACCATTCCTCAACGCGTATATGAAAGTAGACGACAGGCGGTTGCTGCAACACATAATGCGCCGCCGTCGTGGCCAACATGGTCACCCTTCTCATAACTTCCCTTTTCATCCTGGCTTTCCTGGCGATCGCTATATATTTCTGGCAGAAGCCTGATTCCCCGTCCCCTGCAGACGCCCTGGGAGCGCCTCCCGGACGCGGGTTATTCATTGATGGCGTCCCGGATGACCCCACCGCAGCGCTAATCAAAGTTGAAACAGACCGTCAGGCGAAGACGACAAAACAGGCAGCATTCCTTGAGCGCGCCAAGGCTGGCGACAAGTCAGTTCTCCTCGAAGCCCACATTGAAGCACCGCCGGACACTTATAGAGAAGTGTTGGGTTTACTGACTGCCGGCTCTGATTCTGATCCCATCCTGCTTTCCCTGGTTTCTTATGTGACCCGGCACGAATTGCCGGTAACTCCGCAGCTCGGTGAGCGTTTCATAGATTCCTACAAACGCTCGCCGGACCGCAGCTCAAGTGCAAAGACCCTGCACGTGGCAGCCCTTTCTGATGATGCCGCGGTTTACCAGAGCGCGGTCGAGACGGCATTGAGGCTGTGGCGCGAGCGGCGTCTGACTGACATCTCAGCCGAGGAATTGCGCTCAATACTCGAAGGTGAATTCTGGATTCTATCTGCTCCAACCAGAAGGTCCGGCGCAGGTTTTCTCTTGAAGCGCGCCCTCGCAAGCGCTCGCCGCGAATTGGAAGCGGCTCACAATGGTTAACCCGACTCAATTCAATAACTCCCTAAACTGAAAGAGGCTAGATCTATGCAAAACCTTGACATCGTTTCGTTGCTGCCCCTGCTCTTCGGAGCCTTGGTCGTCTTCATTGTGCTGGTTGTGATACTTAAGCGAATCCTGGTCAACGTGGACGCCAAAGAGATAGCGATAAAGGAGCGTAGGTATTTCGGGGCAAAGATGCCGCCGGGTAGAGTGGTGGCCACGGAAGGCGAGGTCGGCATCCAGGCGGATGTACTCAAGCCAGGACTGCACCTCATCAAGTACCCGTTCGAGCGTGTGGTTAGAAAGGTCTCGCTCATTGAGATCGGAGCGGACGAACTGGGCGTAGTCGAGGCCGTTGACGGTGAGCCGATGCTGCCCGGAAGGATATTTGCGCTCGACCGCGCGCAAAACGCCCATAACAACTTTCAAGACCCTATCGCCTTCATCAAGCAAGGCGGCGTCAAGGGCATTCAACTGCGAACGTTGCCGCCTGGCTTGTGGCCCATTCACCCGTACCTCTTCCGTGTGTCCGTGGCAAAGACGACAGTGATTCCACAAGGAAAAGTCGGAATCGTGATTGCTGCCGACGGAGCTCCGCTGAATCCAGGCCGCCTGCTCGGCCGAGCGATTGAAGGCCATCTCAGCTTTCAAAACGCGGAACTCTTCGTGGCCTCCGGCGGTCAACGCGGACCGCAAGTGGACATCCTGACACCGGGCACTTACCGCATTCTGACTCAATCTTCCGGGCCCGATGACGGGTCTGAAGTCAAACCCGGCTTGTTTACGGTCCGGCTCTACGATGCGACCGTGATCAACGAAAACCAGATTGGTTTGGTCGAGGCTTTGGATGGTTCGCCGTTGAATCCCGGCGACTACGTGGCTGAGTCGATCCCCGGCCACGACAACTTTCAGGACGGCCACGAGTTCATCAATAGCAGCGGCCAGCGAGGTCCGCAAAAAGACATCCTGCTGCCGGGCACTTACTACGTTAACCCGCAGCTTTTCAAGGTCATCCCTGAAAGCGCTAAGGAAGTGAAGCCGGGCGAGGTCGCGGTAATCGTCTCCAACACGGGCAAGGACCCTTCAGAAGAGATTCGCCGTCAGATGGCGGCGAAAGTTCGCGAGCGAATGGAGCGCGAGGAGAAAGAGCAAGCTGAGGAAACGGTCGCCCGGCTCGATAAACTTGACGACAAGCGTACCGCCGAGGAGATCAAGAGCGAACTGATGAGCGGCGATCCCGCCGACCGTCGTTTGGACCAGGGCGCCCACGAAGCCTATGTTGTTCCCGAAGGCTATCGCGGCATACAGGAAACCGTGGTTGGTCCGGGACGCTACTATGTAAACACGTTGGCGATCACTCCCATAATTATCCCAACGACAAACCTGACCGTTGAATGGACGTCTGGCGAAGTAGCCAACACCTTCAATCCCTTCGAAGTGATTTCCAAAGACGGCTTCACGATGCAACTGGAAGTGCGCGTGGTCTTTCGGGTGAAGCCTGAAGATGCGCCTTTTATGGTTGCGAAGATCGGCGGCATCGACCGGCTCATCCAAAACGTGATGCATCCGCTGATCGATTCAATCTTTCGCAACCAGGCGTCGGAATCTTCGGCCATGGCCTATCTCCAGAACCGCCACGAAGAACAGGAACGCGCGGAAGCTCGGGTTCGTGCTCACCTGCTTAAGTATCACGTTGATGTTGTTAACGTGCTGATTTGCCACATCCATCTGCCGGAAGAACTGATGAAGACTCAGACCGAGAAGATTCTCGCGGAGCAGCGTCAGAACATGTACAACGCCCAGCGGGAGGCGGAAGAGAAACGGATTCAACTGGAAAGGACCAGGTCACAGGCCGATAACCAGAAAGACTTGATGGCCGCTACTGTCGGCGTCGAGATCGCCGGCAAGCGGGCGGAACAGCGCAAGTCGGAAGGTGAGGGCGAAGCGCACTACATCTCGCAGACCGGCAAGGCCGAAGCGGAAAAGGTCCGCCTGATGGGTGAGGCCCAGGGCGTGGCTTATCGCGAACAAGTCAACGCGCTCGGCGCCCAGGGCGTGGCTTTGGTCGAAGTGCTGAAAGTCATCGGCGAGAAGGGTGTCCGCATTACTCCGGACATTATGGCTTCGGGCGGTTCGGGCGGCGGCGAGGGCAGTGGCGGCATCGGCACCTTGCTGCTCCTCAATCTGTTTCGGAACCAGATGAACTTGCCGGCCACGAATGGCGAGAAGTCGCGTTGAGGTAGCTGGTACCTCCTGATATCGGACAAAGAGCCCGGGGCACAAGCTCCAGGCTCTTTCGTTTACTATTTCCGAGATACACGATCCACTAACTTACACGAAACCTCACGAACTGAACTCCAAGTTAGTGTGAGTTCC
>DATKIS010000266.1:0-3436 GCA_035543975.1 Pyrinomonadaceae bacterium | reverse complement strand
ACAAAGCCACGATCCGTTTTGGCGGCCTGGTGGCCGTCAGCGAGCTCAGCATGGCTGTCCAGCAAGGAGAGATTTACGGACTGATCGGGCCAAACGGCGCGGGCAAGACGACCATCTTTAATTTGCTCACCGGAGTCTACCAGCCTACGTCAGGCGAAATATATTTTGAAGGCAAGCGGATCGATGGGAAGCGCCCGTATGAGATCGCTGCCCACGGCGTCTCGCGCACATTCCAGAACATCCGACTTTTCCCGAGCATGAGTGTGCTCGATAACGTGCTCACCGCCTGTCACATTCACACCAAGCAAAACCTGGTCGATGCGGTCTTACGCACTTCGAGGTTCCGTCGCTGCGAAGCGGCTTCGCTCGACTACTGCATGGAGCTGCTCAAGATATTTGACCTCGACGATTTGAAAGATGAAGGGGGCACGAGTTTGCCCTACGGCAAGCAGCGTCGCCTGGAGATTGTCCGCGCCCTCGCAACCCGACCAAAGCTTTTGCTGCTCGACGAACCTGCGGCGGGTATGAACCCATCCGAACAGGAAGACTTGATGCACCTGATCAAGCAGATCCGGGATCGCTTTAATCTCACGATTCTGTTGGTGGAACACAACATGAAGGTGGTGATGGGAGTGTGCGAGCGAATTCAGGTGGTGGATTATGGAAAGTCGATCGCGCTCGGTGTCCCGGAAGAGATTAAGAATGATCCGAAGGTAATCGAGGCGTATCTGGGAGACTAAGAGGATTGCGAATTTCCGATTGCCGCTTGGCAATTGGCAATGAAATCATGCTTACTTTAGAAAACGTTTCCGTTAATTACGGCGCCATCGAAGCTCTTACCGGCATCTCCATGCACGTTGAGAAGGGCGAAGTCGTGACTTTGATCGGCGCTAACGGAGCCGGCAAAACCACGACCCTCAAAACCATCACCGGCCTGCTCGAACCACGGTTGGGTCGCGTGGTGTACGAAGGCGAAGATATCGGCGGCCGACCGACGCATAAGCTCGTCGCCCGCGGTATTTCCATGTCACCGGAAGGACGCGGCGTCTTTGCAAACCTAACTGTGCGTGAAAACCTGCAGATGGGCGCCTACCTGATTAAGAACAAGAAAAACGTGGCCGACGATATGCAGCGCGCTTTTCGGATGTTTCCCAGGCTCAAGGAGCGGGAGTCGCAGAAAGCCGGAACTCTCTCAGGTGGCGAGCAACAGATGTTGGCCATGGGCCGCGCACTGATGTCCCGTCCGCGGCTGCTTCTCCTGGATGAACCATCCCTGGGTTTGGCGCCGTTAGTGGTTCACACAATTTTCGAAGCCATTGACGAAATTAGAAGCGAAGGCACGACCATTCTATTGGTTGAGCAAAACGCTCATGCCGCCCTGGGACACTCGGATCGCGCTTACGTTTTGGAGACCGGCAGAATTGTCATGGAAGGACCATCGGCGGAGCTTGCGGCCGATCCCAGGATTAAGGAAGCCTACCTGGGCGAATAGTCCAGCCGGCAAAAGGATCAGGCTTCGTAGATCGTCTTAATCGCGGGAGAAGAGAGACGACCCACCAAGCACGCGAAATCACGCGGGTTTGTTCGTACCGCTTCGTGTCAGTTCGTGGATCGTCATTAATGTTTTGTCCGCTTACCGCTCCCTGACCCTGTAAGAGCTCGCCCTGATTTGATACCAGCGTAAACTCAATGAACCTGCACCAGCATTTTCAGGCCGGCTCGCGTTTGATCCTATTGGTTACACTGCTCCTGGGCCTGACGCTCTCCTGTTCACAACCAAACCATGACGGAAACTCAACCATTAAAATCGGGTTCTTTGGCGATCTATCCGGCCCCACCTTTAATTTTGGCCAATCGGCAATGAACGGCGTGCTGATGGCGGCGGATGAAATCAATCAAGGCGGCGGAATCAACGGCCGCAGAATCGATATTGTCATTGAAGATGATAAAGGAAGTCCGGAGCTGGCAGCCCAGCTAACCGGAAAGCTCATCGATCGCGACAAGGTAATCGCCATCATCGGCGCCGGCGCCTCGGGAAACAGTTTGGCCGCAGCTCCCAAGGCGCAGTCAGCCCACATACCGCTGATCGCGCCGTCATCCACCAACCCGGCGGTGACGCAGGCAGGCGATTACATCTTTCGCGCCTGCTTCATCGATGCCTTCCAGGGCGAAGTTATGGCGAAGTTTGCCGCCGATACGCTCAAGGGGAGGAAAGCGGCCATCATGCTCGACTTCAATTCCCCGTACAGTCGTGGCCTGACGGAATACTTCGAATCCAGTTTTGCCAAACATGGCGGCCAAATTGTCCTTAAGCAGTCCTACTCTCAAGGCGACGCCGATTTTCGCGGACAGTTAAGCGCGATAAAGTCTGCCAGTCCGGACGTCATTTACATTCCCGGCTACTACGGTGATGTGGCGATAATTGCCAAGCAGGCGAGACAGCTGGGCTTGACGGTGCCCATGCTCGGCGCTGACGGGTGGGACGCTCCGGAGTTATGGGAACTTGGCGGAGATGCCTTGAACGGCTGCTACATCTCCAACCACTACTCGGCAGATGATCCGTCAGACAATATTCAGAAATTTGCGCATGATTATCGGCAGCGTTTTGGGAATTTGACTCCCGACGCTCATGCGGCACTGGCCTACGATGCGCTGAGGTTCCTGGCGGAAGCGATTCGAAAGGCTGGAACTATTGAAGGATCAAAGCTGCGTGACGCGTTGGCTGAAACCAAAAACTTCGCCGGCGTCACCGGAATAATCAGCATGGATCGCGATCGCAACGCCGTGAAGCCGGCGGTTGTTCTGAAGCTGCAAGACGGGCGCTATATTTATCAGGAAACGATTCAACCAGCCTCGGCGGCGCCGCCATCCCCCTCAGCCCAGGCTTCCCCGGTGAAACCGTGAGGGACTCAGGCTAATAGGTCATATATGACCTATAGGTCCTATTCCTGTCTGTCCTATCTGTCCTATCTGTCCTATCTCTTCCTATCGGTTCTAAACCGCCTCTGACGCCGACGAGAAGTGAAATTCCTTGACCTTGAGCGCCGGCAGCAGGGCTGAACTGCCGCCTTGCCCCTCGGAACTCCCAACTCGCTCCGAACGTCCGATCATCTCCACATTACCTGGCGCCAGCAGCTCAATAAGACTCTGATTGAAGCGGAAGTTGGTCAACGGATGTTTGATCTTTCCGTTTTCGATATACCAGATACCATCGCGGGTCAGGCCCGTTTGCAGGGCGGTCCGCTGATCTACTCCGCGAATGTACCAGAAGCGGCCGAGCAGGATACCCCGGTCAGTGGCCTTGATCATGTCTTCGACGGATGACCCGGGGCCAGAGCTTTCCATGATGTTATTCACCGGGCCAGGGGTGGGTTCTTTGCCTTTTTCCTTGGCCCAGAAGCGAGAGTAGACCAGGTTCTCAAGCACTCCATTGCGT
>DATKIS010000265.1:0-2628 GCA_035543975.1 Pyrinomonadaceae bacterium | reverse complement strand
GACTCGGTTCAGGTTTACCAGGGGATCCAGATCGCCACCGCCAAGGTTCCCCTCGAAGAGCGGAAGGGCATTCCTCATCACTTGATTGATTTCGTGCCGCCTGCCGTCAACTACACCGCCGGTGAATGGGCACGCGAAGCTATCGGCAAGATTGAGGAGATTGAGGGCCACGGCTCAGTCCCGATATTGGCCGGCGGGACCGGACTATATCTGCGCGCCTGGCGGAACCCATTTTTCTCCAGTCCGCAGACAAACGAAGACGTCCGCCAACGAATAAACCGCTTACGCGAACGACGAGGATCGGAACATCTCCATCGCGTACTTCAGCGTTTAGATCCCGGGAGCGCAGCGGAACTCTACCCACGAGATTGGCCGCGGGTTCAGCGCGCAATCGAAGTTCGTTTACAGACCGGTCGGCCAATGTCGCAACAAAAAGCTGAACGTCCGGCACCGCACGAGAGCGCCCACCGACTTCGCCTGTTCGTGTTGAATCCTAACCGCGACGAACTCTACGAGCGGATAAACAAGCGCACGGAACAACA
This sequence comes from Pyrinomonadaceae bacterium, assembly GCA_035543975.1. GTDB lineage: Bacteria > Acidobacteriota > Blastocatellia > Pyrinomonadales > Pyrinomonadaceae > PSRF01. Next base: position 2,086 of record DATKIS010000265.1, on the reverse strand, counting down.
TTTTGCCGAGGGACTGGTTGCCGAGGTTGAAACTTTGCTCGCCCAGGGCGTGCCCCCCATTTCAAATGCGCTGGGAGCACATGGATACCGGCGGGTGGTGGAATACCTCCAGGGCAAACGCGATTTGCCGAGCGCCGTCGAGCAGACCAAACAGGACGTTCGAAACTACGCCAAACGCCAGTTGACCTGGTTTCGGCGCGAACCGGGGGCGAATTGGCTCGAAAGTTTCGGAGAGGAACCCGCCCTGGTGGATGCAGTTGTGCAAATCGTTGAAGGTTTTTCGATTGACTCAAGGAGTAACTGAATCTCAACCGGGTACTGGTTAAGTCTGATAATTGGGCTGAACGGCCGATACAGAACCCAGCGTGGTAGCGCGGGATCCCTGAGTCAAATTTAGGCAGCGGCCCGGCCATCACAGCTTCCTGGCAATTGTCCGGAGGATCCCGCGCTCTGTAATCGGATTGGATGCTTCAAAACTGCAGCAGTACCCTCAACCAATAATCCTTGTCAGGGCATAGCCACTGTTGTACTCTGGACGCCAGCCCCTTATTCCCCTGGTCGGACTCTTCAAGGTCGTGATCCCATGTCAGACGGCAGGCCTGCGCCACAGAATATTCAGGATGCGTTTCTCAACACCGTGCGTCGCGATAAAGCCATGGTAATGGTCTATCTCGTCAACGGGGCCAAGCTCAGCGGCCGTATTCGCAGTTTCGATAAGTTCTCAGTCCTACTCGAATCCGGACCTCACGAGCAACTAATCTTCAAACACGCCATTTCCACTATCTCCATCACCAGGCGAATCAGCGGAGAATTGCGTGCCCAGGCGGCTGCCGAAGAAGTTAGTGCGCCACCTATCCAGTCAAACAATCAAGCTACCGACTCGCCGGAGTCGTAACATTCCTTTAAACTCTCGCGGTAAATCTAAACGTACGCAAGAGGGAATGTTGGCGGGAACTTTTATCACCTTCGAAGGCATCGACGGGAGCGGCAAGTCTAGCCAGTTGCGCCTGCTCGCAAACCATCTCAAGTCGATTGGTTGTGACGTTTTATTGACGCGGGAACCCGGCGGCACCCCAGTCGGGAACCGGCTCAGGTCGGCTTTGCTCGACGCGCAGGAGGAAGTTGATCCGTTGACGGAACTGCTGGTCTTCGCCGCGGATCGGGCCCAACATGTTCGCCGAGTACTGAGGCCGGCAATCGAGGCTGGTCAGGCGGTATTCTCAGATCGCTATGCTGACGCGACGGTGGCGTATCAGGGGGCGGGCCGTGGGTTTTCGCCGGAGTTGATCGCTGAAATCATCGAGTTGGCTACCGAAGGGTTAAAGCCTGACCTAACTGTTCTCTTCGATCTCTCAGTGGAAGATTCAACCGCGCGCACTCGCCGCCGCACAAATGGCAAACAACCAGGCGATCGGTTAGACGCCGAAGCTGACGACTTTCACCTGCGAGTGCGGGACGCCTATTTGACCATCGCCAGTGCCGAACCTGATCGCGTAAAGATTGTGGAGACCAATCGGCCAGTAGAGGAAACTCATGAGCGGGTGAAGGAGATCGTTGTACCCTTTCTGCGGAGCCGGGGCCACTTATCGAACGGTGAGGCTATCGCTGGGTAAACAGCCCTCCGCGCTTCTGTGTTTTGGTCGAGCTTTTTCTGCTGAACTCTGAGTGCGCCCGGAATGGAATCGCATGCTGGATCAACTTACAGGTAACGAACGCATAAAGAAGCTCTTGAGGGAAATGCTCAAGACCCAGCGCATCCCGGGCGCAATGTTGTTCACTGGGGAAGAAGGCGTCGGCAAAAAGCTGTTTGCCCTCGAGATTGCCAAAGCCCTTAACTGTCGCACGCCCAATCAAGGCGAAGGTTGCGGCACTTGCCCTCCCTGTAAACGAATCTCTAAATTCAACTATCCGCAAAGTGATGACTCCGATGATTGGAAGGGAATTGTCTGGACAGACCATCCGGACGTGGGTTTGGTCACCGCGCCTAAGCGTGTTTTGTTGGTCGACCAGATGCGGGCGATTGAACGCGAAGCAAACTTCCGGCCCTACGAAGGGCGGGCGCGGGTCTTCCTGATTGATGACGCTG
>DATKIS010000264.1:0-4953 GCA_035543975.1 Pyrinomonadaceae bacterium | reverse complement strand
GAATTTGAGTATCGACTGCGCAAAATGGATGGCAGCTATGGGTTTTATACGGCGCGATCTGTGCCGGTCTTTGACTTTGAGGGAAAGGTCGGAGAATGGATCGGCACCATGCGTGACATCACTGTCAGAAGGCTCCAGGAGCAGGCGCTCCGTAAGAGCGAGGAAGACCTTCGCCAATTGGCTGACGCCATGCCGCAGATCGTTTGGACCTCAAACCCAGATGGCGCTCTCGATTATTACAATCAGCGCTGGCTCGACTATACCGGAATGACGCTGGAAGAAACCAAAGGCTGGGGCTGGAGACCAATTTTGCATCCCGAGGACCTTGCACTTTGTCTTGAAGCCTGGGGCGAGTCTGTCCGCACTGGAGAAGCCTACGAGATCAAATATCGGTTCAAACGCGCATCCGACGGCGCCTATAGATGGCACCTGGGACGCGCTTCCGCCATCCGGGACGAACACGGACAAATCATAAAATGGTTTGGGACGGCCACTGACATCGACGATGCAAAACGAACTGAAGAAGCGCTTGAGTTATCACACGCCCAATTAGAGACACGCGTAGAACAACGCACTGCTGAGCTTCAAGAGGCGCGCAATGTCGCCCTCGAGTCTACGCGATTGAAATCTGAGTTCCTGGCCAACATGAGTCACGAGATTCGGACGCCGATGAATGGCGTGATTGGAATGACCGGACTACTGCTGGACTCGGACCTCGACGACGATCAGCGCGACTGCGCTGAAACCATAAGGACAAGCGGCGAAGCGCTGTTGACCATCATTAACGACATCCTCGACTTCTCGAAGATCGAAGCGGGTAGGCTCCAGTTTGATATCGTCGACTTCGATTTGCGCAATGCTGTCGAGGGCACAGTCGAAATGTTGGCCGAGCGGGCGCGCGAAAAAAGGATTGAGTTTGCGTCGTTTGTTCATAGCAACGCACCCACGGCATTGCGCGGCGACCCGGGAAGGCTCAGGCAAGTGTTAACGAATCTTACCGGCAACGCCTTGAAGTTTACTGAGCATGGCGAAGTGGTCGTGTCGGCTGAAAAGAAGGCCGAAAACGATACCTCAGTCATGATTCGATTTTCGGTGAAAGACAGCGGGATTGGCATTAGTGAAGAGACACAGAAGAGACTGTTCCAGGCCTTTACCCAGGCGGACGGTTCCACCACCCGAAAATATGGAGGGACCGGCCTTGGCCTATCGATATCAAAACAACTTGTTCAGCTGATGGGTGGAGAGATTGGCGTAACTAGCGTGCCCGGACAGGGCTCGACTTTTTGGTTCACGGCCCGTTTTGATAAGCAGCCCCAGGAAACAATACAGACCTTACGGCATGTTGAGAGCCTTGAGAAGTTGCGGGTTCTGATCGTTGACGACAACGACACCAATCTGAAGATCTTAACCCATCAGCTTAATTCCTGGGGGATGATTCCAACCGCGGCCCGGTCGGGGGCGCAAGCTCTCGATCTCTTACGAAGTGGGGCCCCGCAAGGGTTAGCTTACGATCTCGCTATCCTCGATCTCTTGATGCCAGGCATGGACGGCCTCCAGCTGGCCGAAACCATTACTTCTGATCCCGAGATTCGGCGGATGCCGCTAGTGCTGTTGACCTCCGCAGGGGAGCTGGGAGATGTGGTCCGCCCAAGTAACGCCGCGATCGCAGCATATCTGAGCAAACCGGTGCGCCAGTCGCAGTTATACGATTGTTTGATTTCCGTGATGAGCAATTCTGCCGGCGGGGAAACGCTTAAGGTTTCGTCGGCAACTACTAAACACACTTTGCAGGATACGAAAAAAATGTCTCACAAACTCATTTTGCTGGCCGAGGACAACGTCGTGAATCAGAAAGTTGCCGTGCGCCAATTGCAGAAGCTGGGCTATCGCGCCGATGCCGTGGCGAATGGGCGCGAAGCCATCGAAGCATTAAACCGCATACCCTACGATCTGGTGTTCATGGATTGTCAGATGCCGGAAATGGATGGTTACGAAGCCACCGCGGAAATACGCCGCCAGCAAGGCCGCGTGAGACTGACACCTATCGTGGCCATGACGGCCCATGCTCTGGAGGGAGATCGCCAGAAGTGCATTGCTGTCGGCATGGACGACTACATTACCAAGCCGGTTAAGGTAGAAGAACTGAGCAGAGTGTTGAAGGCGTGGCTTAGCGAATCGCAACCCGAGCCAGTGCCGGTTCCGGTTGTTTCTGATTCTCCGCCGGTTGACCTATCGAGAATGCACGAGGCTATGGGGGATGAACCGGAAGAGTTTTCGGAACTTCTCAATCTCTATTTGGAAACCATGTCTAACAACCTGGGCCGTCTGGCTGATGCACTGAAATGCGGCGATCACAAAGAGGTTGAACTCATCGCTCACAATGGTGGAGGCACCAGCGCCAACTGTGGCATGTCGGCGATAGTAGATTCGTTGCGCGAACTCGAACGAGCAGGTCGTGAGGGTCAATTGGCTGATGCGCCGAGCTTGCTCGCTCGGGCTAACCAGGAGTTCCGTCGTATGCAAACTTTTCTCGAGTCGCATCACCAAGAATTTAGTGTGGAAATGGAGACCGCATCATGAAGAAGAGCGTTGTAGTTGTTGACGACCAGCCAATAATGGCGAGTGTTTACCGCGCAAAGTTTCTCGCTGAAGGCTTTCAAGTCGAAGTGGCGCAGGACGGCGAGCAGGCGCTTGAGATAATCGAGCGGACCAAGCCCGATCTGGTTTTGTTAGATCTCATGCTGCCAAAGGTCAATGGGATAGCCGTCTTAAAATCACTGCGCGCGAATGATTTGTTCAAGTTGATGCCGGTGGTGGTCTTTTCTAATTCGTCCCAGCCGGGAGCGGTCGAAGATGCCTGGGCCGCTGGAGCCACCATGGTGTTGTCAAAATCAAATACCAGCCCCAAACAGATGATCGCCGCGGTTCATAACGCCCTGGCGCGGAATAGTGAATCCGTAACTCACGTCGACGAACCTGAGCCTGTTTCGAATGATGGAGACAACCCGCATCAAGACGAGACAAAGACAGTTACTCCGACCAGGCCAGTTCCGCAGATTGGAAGGATTCTTCTCTTGGAGAATAATTCTGAATCTCGTGAGATGCTTTCACACCTCCTGACGCGCGGCGGTCACCAGACCTTAAACGCGGCGAATCAGGATCAGGCCCTACTCCTAAGTGAGGCTAACCACATCGATCTGGTGCTAACCAATCGTGCGCTTTGCACGGGATCGGTTCACGCCTTTTGTCAGCAGATCCGCGAACGTCGTCCCAGCCTTCCGGTAGTAATGTATTCAATGAACGCCTCGACTGAGATAGAGAGAGAAGCAGTGAACGGTGGGATCTCTAAATTCTTAACCACTCCTCAACAACTATTCGACGTGGCCCAGATTTCGGCAGACCTGATTCAATCGTAACAAACTCTCATTTGCGTCGTTCCCAGACTGGGCTTTTCACACCTCTTACCAATTTGACCTGTTACTTGTTGGCTGTTCTGCCTCTTCATGAAGTGCAACATCCCCTGCCGGGTTGAGTCTTATCTGCGCCGCATTTTTCTATTGACTTAGGGTGACGACTGCGACATTATCCGGCGTAGTTCATTAAACTTTCGCAAGCCTCGCGGCAGTCCGGTGCGCGCTCATACTTGAGAGATTTGCATCGCTCCCATATTCCCGATCTGAGCTGTCCTTGCGAGTTACGGTTTTGTTTTGTAAAGGCCAATCGAAGCGGTTGAGCCTGGTATACAAATTAATAGGCTCTCCTAGACATCCCCGTCCCGACCTGGAGATCCTTCTAAGTAATGAAAGCCGAATCAGAGAGCGTTGGTATGAAGTAGGGCAATGAACATCCAGAGCGGCTGGGTTGCGATTTCTCATCTTCTGAGCTGAGTTAGGCAGATGCTAACCCGCTTCATATTAGCAATATTGTCAGGTCTCTCGATTATCAAGGCAATTCTAATTGTGTCTTGCCTTTCGGGTTTCATCGCGCCGCTTTATCTCCGTGAGGTAAAAGCAATGAAGAGGATCCTCATAATTGAGGAGCAGGAGATTCTCCGAGGCGGGGTGAAGCACGTCTTTGGCGGGGCCGACACGGTCATTTTCGGAGAGGCTAGCACGGTCCCGGAGGCGCTGAAGCTTGTTCGCGACCATGACTGGGATATTATCCTGCTGGCCCTTTCTTTGGGAAAAAGAAGCGGTCTGGATGTCTTGAAGAAACTGAAACAGCTTCGCCCTCATCTTCCCGTGCTCATGTTTAGCAGGCACTCAGCGGAACAGTTTGCGCGCCGTTCTTTGGCAGCTGGAGCTTCAGGCTATATCACGAAGGATAGTCCCCGGACTGAGTTGATAACGGCGGTGAATAAGATACTGGCCGGGGGAAAGTATCTCAGCCCAAGCGTCGCCGAGAAATTGATCTTTAATGAAGATATCGGGGCCGGTGGTGCGGCCCACGACGCTCTCTCGGCCCGTGAGTTTGACGTTTTCCGGCTTATTGCCCTGGGAAAGACCGCACGTGAGATTGCGGATATCCTCTCACTCAGCACCAGCACGATTAGCACCTACCGCGGACGCATTCTTCAGAAGCTGGGTATGAAGTCCACTGCGGAGCTTATCCACTATGCCTTCCAGCACAAGTTGGTCGACTGAGCTGGACTACCTGAAATCAGTCTGCAGCCGTATGGCGCAAATGCCGACAACCTTGTAGCTGAATCAACGATGCAAGATTGATAGTTCCTACGATACCGCTCCCTAATCCTGAAGAGTATTGTAGGCCCACCTTAAGTCCGATCTAGAAGACGGCTTCGCAGGCCGCTGGGTTCCCAAGAGCAGTCACCAGCCCGAGGCAAGCTGTCGGTGTGGCCCACCTGATCAAGACTTTCAGTCCACACTTCCAAGTGGTTTATCCGGGAGCTCCTTGTGGACTGACAAGTTAAAGCAACCGCGCACATCACCTACA
>DATKIS010000263.1:0-8854 GCA_035543975.1 Pyrinomonadaceae bacterium | reverse complement strand
ACATATCTTTGGCAGAGATGCGCCGTGTGGTAATAGAGAGCGTTTCGGCCGAGGAGTTGAAGCTGGCTCAGGATCAGGCGACCTCTTCGATACTTTTGGGACTGGAATCGTCGAGTGGGCGGGTCGGCTCGCTGGCTCGTCAGGAAATCATCCACGGACGTCGTATTTCACCCGCTGAGATCATTCAGAAGCTCGAGGCCGTGACTCCGGAAGATATGCAACGTGTCGCCCGCCAATACTTCACCAGCGAATCTTTGGCCCTGGGCGCTCTGGGAAACCTGAACGGCTTCCGCGTCGATCGCTCGCGGCTCCACATTTGAATCACTAACCAAACAGGCGCTCCCGAAAAGAGTAGATCCTGACGCCGTTGTTGGGGCTACAAACCGCCAGAGTGTTTTTATGGATGGCCAGTCCCTTGGGGCCGCCTTCCATTTTGTTTCGCGCGTTAATCTCTCTGAAGACGTCTTCGGGACCCATCGTTTTTTGGGTTACGGGCGAATGAGACCATTGCAATTTGAAGTTTCGCAGTTTGAGCCCGTAGACACTGAAATAGTTTGCACCCGCATTCGTAACTGCAAGATGGTTACCCTTGGGCGTAAATGCTACCGAGTGGGGATGGCGTAGTCCCGGGTCCTCTATTATCGCGTGTGGCTCCGGCCCATATTCCAGTTCGCCTTTTGAACCACCCGTTCGCCGGCGTTCAAAAATGCTCACCGAGTGATTTCCATGATTGGCGAGGGCCAGCCACCTTCCGGATGGCGAAAAAGCCAAGCCATCAGGATCGCGGAGACTAGGATGTTTCAGTTCAAAGACAGGTTCGACAGTAAAGCGGATCGGAGAAATCGAGAGTCGACGATAAAAAGAGATGCTGCCAGTAGTCAGATTGCAGGCAGCCAGGTGATCATTGGCGGGTGGAACAAAAGCCACACCATCGGAGTGATTTAGATTTGTGGCCGGACCGCAAATCTCAAAAATCGGTTCGGTCGAGTAATTGTCGTTATCCCGGTTTTTTTCGTAGATGGTAATGGCCCCGCGGCGTTGGGCAACGGCAAGTAACTCGGTGTCAGCCTCGGATCCTGAAAATGAGACATCGTGTGGATAGTCAAGACCAGAACTGGGTCCGCTGATGCTCCAATAGGGCTTATCTTCAAATAAGCCATTCTCCTTTCGCCGGAACAGGAAAACCGTATTGGTATCTGAGGAAGCGATACCCATTATGTTCCCTGACGATGAAAAGCCGACTCCTTCGAACCGCTCCAACTCATTCGGCGGCAACAGACTCTGAACTGACTCTTCAGTTGTGTTTATCTTAAAGCCAAAGATGCTTGTCATTGAGAATTTTTCCCTGCCGGACTGGAATCTGCGCAGTATATCACGCTGTTTTTTCAGATTCCGGCTGCATTATTCGGACAATGAGAGTAGTGCCTTTTGAAGTTTCGGCAACCTGGTACTGATGCGGCTTGAAGCATCGAACCCGATTACAGAACCCAGCGCGGTAGCGAGGGATCATGCCGACAACTGCCAGGAAGATGTGATTGCCGGACCGCTGGCTAAACTTGACTCAAGGATCCCGCGCTACCGCGCTGGGTTCTGTTATCCGAATTGCGTCTAGCCTGATTATCAAACTGCATCAGTACCCCAATTAGAGTTCGGTAGCCGTTTCTTACATTAAGTGATAAAGTTTCGTTCTACACCTTTCTTAGTAACGCGGTCCGGAGTTCTAATTTCCTTAGCATGAAACTTACCGTTCTCGGCAGCGGATCAACCGGCAATGCAGTCTTGATCGTTGCCGGCGAAACTCGCGTTCTGGTTGATGCCGGTCTCAGCGCCAAAGAGATTGCGCGGCGACTCGCGCTGGTCGGCGAAGACGTTCACCGGCTGGATGCTGTACTCGTAACGCATGAACACGGCGATCATGCCGGTGGCCTGCGCGTGTTGCTGCGGACAGTTGATTGTCCCGTCTACATCTCAGCTAAAACTCACGACGCTTACGTGAGCGAACGCTTCAACGTCAACAACGAAGAGCCGCGCAAACGAGCCAAGGCGCTGCGTGACCGCGTGGAGCAGATTGAGTCCAGCCGCGACTTCCGCATCGGCGAGATTGATTTTCATCCTTTTACCATCCCCCACGACGCCGTTGACAACTTCGGTTTTACGGCGACCCATCAAGGTGTAAAGATTGCGACGCTGATGGATTTTGGCCATATCACGACTTTGGTGAGTGAGCGTCTGAAGGGCTGCGCCGCGGTCGTGATGGAATCAAACCACAGTCGCGACATGTTGAAGGCTTGTGATTCATATCCCTGGGAACTGAAACAGAGGATTCTTTCTCGCCTTGGGCATCTCTCGAACGAAGATGTGGCCGAATGGATTCGCGACGGCTTTGATGGGGTAGCGAAATACATCGTCCTGGCCCACCTCTCCCAACGAGCGAACAATCCCTATCTAGCGCAAATAACTGCCGAGGTTGCTCTGCGAGAGAGATTTCCGCTTTTTCACACCGACACCCAGGTCAGCCTGTCGTTTCCCAAGGAGCCCACTCCTTGGATTGAGGTTTAGCGAAAGGATGCGGAATGAAGGCGGAAGGATGATCGCTGCGAAGTCGGCTCGAGATTTATCGGGACCCATCAGGTCTTTTGAGATCCTGCGAATCCTGGCGCTCTCCGTTTCCATTTCCTTCGTTGGTCTGGCTTGCGGGCTGCAGTCGGAACGCCGGACGGTTCCGCCGGAAGTGGAATCAGCCATTGGCACCCTGGGCGAAGACATCAGCGCCGAACGCTACGAGAAGATCTATCGAGAAGCGTCCGACTTATGGCGCCAGGATTCTACTCTCGAACAATCGGTTACCGCCTTCAGGACCTTGCGCGAGAAACTCGGACCGTTCGAAAGCCGCGTTCTCCAGTCAGCGACGGAGCAAACTAACGCCAGTGGGCCATTGCAGGGCCGGGCGTACATTCTGAGCTACCGGACAAAGTTTCAAAACGGCGAAGGCATGGAGACCTTTACCCTGGTAGACCGGAAAGGCCAATGGTTGCTGGCGCGGTATCTGGTGACTTCAACAGTGTTAAGATGAAACTCAATGTCAGAACCGCCTGCGTGAGCGGGCGGCTAAGACGGTAAATTGAATAATCAAGGCGGCCGCCCTGAGCGGGCCACGAAAAATGGCAGCTTGAGGGATTGATGCCGCCCGCTCACGCAGGCGGTTCTGACACTCATGATCGAACGTTACACACTACCCGAAATGGGCTCGCTCTGGAGTGAGCAGAACAAATTCCAGAAGTGGCTGGACGTGGAGATCGCTGTCTGCGAAGTTCACGCCGAGATGGGGACGATCCCGCCAGACGCGCTTGAACAGATCAAGACGCGGGCGAGTTTCTCCGTCGAGCGCATCAATGAGATCGAGAAAACCACTGACCACGACGTCATCGCGTTCACCACCAACATGGCCGAGAATATCGGCGCGGCCGCGCGATTCGTTCACTATGGACTGACTTCTTCAGATGTCGTTGATACGGCCAATGCCCTGCTCTTGCGTGACGCCTGCGATATCCTGCTGGGAAAGGTCGAATCGTTTTTGGAGGTACTCAAACGCCGGGCCTTTGAGTTTAAAGACACTCCGCAAATTGGCCGCACCCATGGGATCCATGCCGAACCAACCTCCTTCGGACTAACCTTTGCGCTCTGGTACGACGAGATGCGGCGCAATCGCCAACGATTGCTCCGCGCTCGCGAAGCCGTGGCGGTCGGAAAGATAAGTGGCGCGGTTGGGGCTTTCGCCCACCTTGATCCCATTGTCGAGCAGAAGGTGTGCGAGCGGCTGGGCTTAAAACCGGCGCCGGTTTCCACCCAGATTATTCAACGAGATGTTTACGCCGAATACCTAAGCACGCTGGCAATCATCGGTTCGTCGCTGGATAAATTTGCCCTCAACGTTCGTCACTGGCAGCGAACCGAAGTCGGCGAGGCTCAGGAACGATTTGCGAGAGGCCAAAAAGGATCGAGTGCGATGCCTCACAAGCGTAACCCGATTGTGTCAGAACGCATTTGCGGGATTGCCAGAATCCTCAGAGGCAACAGTCTGGTGGGCCTGGAGAACGTTGCACTCTGGCACGAGCGCGACATTTCACACTCGTCCGCAGAGCGAGTGGTGCTGCCTGATTCGAGTATTGCCCTCGATTACATTCTTTATAAAGCCACATCTTTGATTGACGGGCTGGTAGTCCATCCAGAGCGCATGCTGCAAAACCTGCAAGCTACGCGCGGCCTGGTTTTTAGTGGGCAACTACTACTAGCTCTTACGCAAAAGGGCATCTCGCGTGAAGCCGCTTATGAATGGGTACAAAGGAGCGCCATGAAGGTGTGGGACGAGAACAAAGACTTTTACGAGCTGCTTAAGAAGGATGAAGACATCAACGCCCATCTTTCCCAGGGAGAGCTCGACGCAGCCTTCAAGCTTGATACCTACCTAAGAAATATCGGCGCGATCTTTGACAGAGTGTTTGGCAAAGGAGAATAGGACCTATCCGTCCTATTGGTCCTATTACTTATTCGCTATCCTCTCCGCCATATTCCCGATAATCGGCAGCTTAAACTTGGCCCCCTGGTAGGCTTTGACGGCGGCGACAATCAGGGTGGCGAAGAGTGCGATCCCAATCAGCCAGAACAACAGCCAGATTAGCCAAATCAGCAGGCTAGCGAGACTGCTAACCCCGCCGCCCACCATTGCGCCGCCGATGCCAAAGGCAAACGTCAACACCATGCCGACAATCACCAGCAGCATCATGATCACGGTGTTCGCGATACCAAAAAGAATCGACTGCATCGCGTGGAAACGAATGAAGGCGTTCTCTTTTTCCATCAGGTAAAAGATCACCCCCACGATCCAGATGTAAGAGAGAGCGGCCGCGATGTTTGGTTCCAGCCCACTACCCGTTTTCGGCGCTTGGGGTGGGGAGGTGCCAACTGGGGTTCCGTAGCTTTGCTGATTGGGCGGTGGGCTTTGCATGGCAAGCTTCTCCGACTGCGAAAGTTGTAAAATTGGGTTTTGACTGAGACTAGACCGACGCCGGTTTCTTCTTTTGGAAACTTACTTGTTCACTATTTTCTCGGCCATATTACCGATGATCGGCAGCTTGAAAAACTGGCCCTGGTAAGCTTTGACCAGGCACATAATCCAGCCGGCTAAGAGGGCTACGAAAAAGATCAACCAAAGGAGACTGGTCAAAAGTCCCATCAACGCGCCCATGATGTCCGGAAGCATTGCCAGCATCAGAAACAACACGAAGGTCACGATCCAGAGCACGACGGATAGAACCAAAACGAGGGCATTGAACATGATGGATTGCATCGCGTGAAAGCGAACCAGCTTACTGTCCTTTTCGATCAGGAAAAACACCAGGCCGGAGACCCAGCCAAAGACATAAGCAAGCAGCGCTGCGATATTCTCATCCAGGCCGGTGCTCGATTTACCGGCTTGGCCGGGCGGCGGGTTTTGCATGATTACAGTTTTCTCCTGGTGTTTATACTGTCGGAACTTGAAACTTGCGGTTGCGGCGGAAATACTATGCTATTGGCTACACATGAAGCAACGTTATGTCTTAGTATGACCCGGTAAAAACCGAGGAGCCTTGGCCAACCGTTATGAAAGCAAAAGTTTACGTTAGTCTTAAGCCCGGCGTTCTTGATCCGCAGGGTAAAGCCATACAACACTCGGTTGAGCTGCTCGGCTTTACCGGCATCGCGGACGTACGCCAGGGGAAATACTTTGAAATAGCGTTGCAGGAATCCGCCGACCATGAGCAGGCGCAGGAGTCAGTGGCCCGGATGGCCAGGGAAGTCCTCTCGAATCCTATTATCGAAGACTATCGGGTGGAGATTGAAGTGTGAAATTCGGAATCATAGTTTTCCCCGGTTCAAACTGCGATCATGATGCTTATCATGTAATCTCAAAGCACGTGGGTCAGCCGGTAGACTTTATTTGGCATCGGGACACAGATCTAAGCTCCTTCGATGCGCTGATCATTCCGGGCGGCTTTTCGTATGGAGACTATCTGCGCGCCGGGGCCCTCGCCCGGTTTTCCCCGGTAATGGAATCAGTAAAGAAGTTTGCCGCCAGCGGGCGCTTCGTCCTGGGCATCTGCAATGGCTTTCAAATTTTGTGCGAAGCCGGCCTACTGCCCGGCGCCCTGATTCGTAATCGAGATTTACATTTCATTTGTGAACACATCACCGTGCGGATTGAAACGTCTGACACGCCTTTCACCAACGAAATGAAAGCAAAGTCAGTCTTAACTATTCCGATCGCCCATGCCGAGGGAAACTACGTCTGCGATGATGCAACGCTCAAGGAGCTCGAGCGAGATGACCGGATCGTTTTCCGTTATTGTGACGCGGCCGGAAACGTCACCGCGGCTGCAAATCCAAACGGCTCGCGTGATAACATAGCCGGCATCTGCAATGGTTCGCGCAACGTCCTGGGGCTGATGCCCCACCCTGAAAGAGCCTGTGAAGATCTGTTGGGATCGAGTGATGGACGCGATATCTTTCGTTCGCTTGCTGCCACGCTGGCCGCGGTTGCGTGAAGCACGCTTTTCTCTTTTCAACCCTAACCACACGGAGAATCTCAAAATGAAACACCACCCAGCCTGGCTTGCTGCCGGACTCATAGTCTTCGTCCTGCTCGCCTGTAATCTTGGCAAGAAGACCACCAACCTGAATTCAAACACAAACTCCAATGCAAGCAACACCAACACCGCCAGTGACGAAGGTTCCGGATCGGTCGTCAAGGAAATCCACATGGCCAAGGATGACGGCAATGGCACCCCCGGGGACGAAACCGACTCGTTTGCCCCCAGCGATAAGACCGTCCACTGTGTCGCCACGTTGAAACAGGCAAAGGCCGGAACGCAAATGAAGTTTTCGTGGTGGATTGTTGATGCGGATGGCAGCAAAAACCAGAAGATCAAAGAAATCGACTACACCACCAGGCCGCTCGAGAATGTGGTGCATGGACATTTGACCCTGCCCCAGAATTGGCCATCCGGGAAATACAAATGCCAGGTTTTTGTTAACGGCGACCTCGACAAAACAATCAACTACGTGGTCGAGTAGCGCTCGGGCGTGCAGGGCGCGCTTGTGTTTCGACCGCCACACTGTTTAATCTCTCGACTACATGAAAAAAGCCCTACCTTTCCTAATAATCGCCGTCGTCCTGGTTGGGGCGGTAACAATCGCGTGGTCTCTGAAGCAATCGGCGGTCGCGCCGCCGGTTGCTCCAACCACGACAAACCCATCCCAGCCAATCGCGGTCGCTCCCAAGACGGGTGACCCGGGCGCCGAACCGGCGCACGCGGTCGGCGACGCCAAAGCTCCGGTGACCCTGGAGGAGTTTGGCGACTTCCAGTGTCCGCCCTGCGGATTGCTTCATCCGGTCTTGAAAATAATGGAGCAGGAGTTTGGTCCACAGCTACGCGTGATCTTTCGTGAGCATCCCCTGGTCCCGACCCATCAGCACGCACTGGCCGCAGCCCGCTCGGCGGAGGCTGCGGGTATGCAGGGCAAATTTTGGCAGATGCACGATCTGATCTATGAGAATCAGAAAACGTGGTCAAACGCCTTCGACGTGCGGCCGATTTTTGAGGGCTACGCCACTAAGATCGGCTTGGATCTCGAAAAATTCAAGCGCGACCTTTCCAGCGAAACTGTGTCGCAACGCATTTTCCTGGATGGGAAACGCGCCCGGTCTCTGGGTGTGCAGGGTACCCCGACTGTGTTCATGAACGGTCGCGAAGTGCCCTTCGAGTCCCTTCCGGCTGATAAGCTTCGAGTGCTTATCACTAACGAACTCAGGTCCCTTGGCAAGTAACTCTGAGACGGTGACCTGCCTGGAGGAACCGATCAAACCAGACCAGGGTAATCGGGCCCGGCGAGCGCGGGTGCTCTACGGGGTTGCGGCTGCCGTCTCTATCGTCGGGCTCCTCGACTCCATTTATTTGACTGTCGAACATCTCGCCGGCCGCAGCGTTCGCTGCACCATCGTCAAAGGCTGCTCCGAAGTACTCTCGAGTCCTTATTCTTCATTCCGCGGCATTCCCCTCGCTCTGATAGGCGCCGGCGCTTATTTCGTGGTTTTTAGCCTGGCGACGCTGGCTGCGTCTGGTTACAAGTCGGCCGGAAAGCTGTTGCCAATCGTGGTCGGCATCATGTTTCTCATGACGCTGTGGTTGTTTTATCTTCAAGCCGTCGTCATCAAGGCCTTCT
This sequence comes from Pyrinomonadaceae bacterium, assembly GCA_035543975.1. Taxonomy (GTDB): domain Bacteria; phylum Acidobacteriota; class Blastocatellia; order Pyrinomonadales; family Pyrinomonadaceae; genus PSRF01. The sequence continues at coordinate 595 of DATKIS010000263.1, read as the reverse complement.
GTCAGTTTTGCCTGCTGTCTGCGCTCGTGACTCTTATGTTGACCCTCCTGGTCTTCCTCGCCCGACGGCTCGAACGTTAGTACGGGTGGGCCTTCGTAACCACCGCGAGTTGGTGGGGTCCTAATTTGGGAAACCCTTTGCGAGCCTTTGCGGCTCTTTGCGTGCTTTGCGGTAGGAAAACCCCGTAAGAACGATGACCGCAAAGAGCCCGAAGAGCCGCAAAGTTTACGCAAAGAACTGAGCTTGAAACACTACTCCGCAAATTCCCTCGCTTGCCAGCCCTCAGGCTGACTGCTAATCTTTCCCTTCCGTTTCCCCATACCCTGATACCCTTTAGAGGAGTTGCTGCGATGAAGAAATCACTCGCCCTTTCGTTCGTACTTGTCACTGCAATTGCGATTGCTGTTTCGGCTAACACCCCCACTGTCGGCTCGGACGTTCCCGCCTCGCCGGCGATCGGCGCCACCATTGCCGACTTCAGTCTTCCGGACACCAACGGGAAGGAACACAGCCTTAACTCACTGAAAGGAAAAAACGGCACAGTCTTTATTTTCGTTGCCGTGCAGTGTCCTGTTTCCAACGCCTACAACGAGCG
>DATKIS010000262.1:0-2493 GCA_035543975.1 Pyrinomonadaceae bacterium | reverse complement strand
CGTCCTCGATCTGAGGATAGGCGCCGTAGTGAGTTCGCGCCGGCACACTGCCTCCGGCGCGCAAATATATCTCGTCACCGAGAAAAGCGAATGTCGTCCCCAGTCGCTGGCGCAAGTCGTGCTGAATCTCAGTTACTTGGGCAATTGTCTGTCTGCAGAATTCAGGTGTCACTGCAGTCAGCCGCTCGTCGGTGTTGTAACGGGTCAGGCCGAGGGGAACGATGGCCACGCTGGTGATGCGCGGATGCTCCGCCGCCAGATCATCTATCGTCCGGCGCAAGACCGCACCGTCATTGATCCCGGGGCAGAGCACCACCTGCGCGTGGATTTCTATTCCGGCATCCAGCAGGCGGGTCAGCTTAGGTGTTATGTCCGCTCGATGTTCATCAACCCCGAGCAGGTAAGCACGCACTGCCAGATCGGTGGCATGAATCGAAACGTATTGCGGCGAGAGTCGCTGCTCGACAATCCGCTGCATCTCGTCTTCAGTGATCGAGGTCAAGGTTGTGTAGTTACCGTAAAGGAAGGAAAGCCGAACGTCTTCGTCCTTGATGAAGAGAGACGGACGAGCATCGGCTGGATTTCCCTTGCAGAAACAGAAAATGCATTCATTAGCACACTGGCGTGGCACGATCTGCTCGAAACTTAGTCCAAAATCTTCGCCTTCGCCCCGCTCAATCTGCAGTTCCCAGTCTTCGCCGGTCTTTTTGCGAACCTCCATGACAAGCTCGGTCTCGCCAGCCGTCTGGAAACGGAAATCGAGATAATCACGGACTATTCGGCCGTTGACCTTAATAATCCTGTCCCCAGACTCTAGTTCCAGCTCCGACCCAAGACTGTCCGGCGACACCTCGCCTATTTCGACCCCACGACGTCGAATACTCTGGACGGCTGGTGCGACTGCAAATTCGTACATAAGAGAATAATGTCCGACAAACAGGGGTTTGTCGAGCAGGCGCAGCTGTCTGCTCTAGAGCCGAGACTCACCGGAGTTTCCCGGTGTTTCCTTTGTGGCTACGAGTCTTCTTAAGCGCGCCGGACTGCAAAGTCGGGTTTGTCAGTTATTTAAACGTCAATTTTATTGACAATTACAGCCCTCTTTGTTAGTTATTCAGCGCACACAGTTCCATCCTGCTTTTCAAAGTCTAAATTAGGACCCTGTCCGACTACCTTCAATGAAAGCACTGATCCGATGAACAATAAACTAAAGCCCGCGATCATTGGCGGCGTGGTCATAGGCATTCTCTCAATAATACCTTTCGTCAACTGGGCGAACATTTGTTGTTGTCTATGGGCAATCCTGGGTGGAGCCCTGGCTTCCTACCTTTACATTAAGAACTCTCCCGTCCCTGCCACCGCCGGTGACGGAGCGATTTTGGGAGTGATGGCCGGCCTTGTAGGCGCCATAATCGTCGTGATCCTTGGAATCCCGATTAGCTTAGCCATGAGCGCCGTGATGGCCGGAGTCGTCTCTAGTTTTGTGGAGAGCATGGATCCTTCGCAACGCGACTTGGTTCGCACTTCGCTGGAAGGAGGAGGGACAACCGCAGGCGCTATCATGAACGCTCTAATGCTGGCGGTGGGTCTGCTTGTTTTCTCTACTCTGGGCGGACTACTAGGTATCCCAATATTCGAAAAACGGAAGGGTGCCGTTCCGCCCCCACCCCAGAATTTTTAAATTTGAGCGAAAGTTTATGAGCCAAAGCTCGGTAAACCCAGCATTAACCCGGAAAATATTTTGTTTCAGACAGCTTAACTCAGGAGAAAATCTAAATGTCGCAACAGTGGAATCCCCCACCCGCAGGCGGTGGCACAACAACAGTCCCCAATTATCTGGTGCCCGCAATCCTTTCTATCTTCTGCTGCTGGCCGCTAGGAATCGTTGCCATCATCTTCGCTGCTCAGGTCAACGGCAAAGTGACCTCCGGAGATCTCGCCGGGGCCGCTGACGCCTCCAAGAAAGCCAAGATGTTCAGCTTTATCGCGATTGGTATCGGAGCAGTCGTGGGACTAATCTACGTGTTAATGATGCTACTCGGAATTGGCATGGGTGCACTTAACAGCTAACCAAGGACGCTCACGAAAGTCGCAAACCTGATCTTTATGCCCAGCAGCCGCTCCATTTCAGTGGGGCGGTTTGATGTGGCATCGCCCTGGTAGAAATTTAGGCAGATAGTGGAGAACGGAAATCAATGAGTAGATATTGTACAAAATGCGGCGCAGTAAACGATGACACCGCACAATACTGCGTAAGTTGCCAGACGCCCTTAAGCACAGTGGGTGGTTATCAGCCCATGCAGTCGGTAAACGCGGGTGCCCAGGGAGCCATGGTTGATTACAAGGCGATGGGCGCCGACAAAAAGATCGTCGCCGGCATATGCGGGATCCTGCTTGGCGGGTTTGGAGTTCATAAGTTTGTTCTGGGTTACACCACCGAAGGAATCATTCAGATCGTTATTACCTTCGTCACCTGTGGCATGGGATCGATAGTAG
>DATKIS010000261.1:0-6385 GCA_035543975.1 Pyrinomonadaceae bacterium | reverse complement strand
ACCGCTCACTGCTCACCGCTCACTGCTCACCGCTCACTGCTCACCCTTATGCAGCGGGATATACGTGACGTAGTTCTGCCAAAAAAGGTTGAGTCCCGCAACTTCCTCATCAGTCAATGGACGCTTCACCCGCGCCGGAACCCCCATGACCAGGGAACGTGGAGGGATAATCGTACCCGGCGAAACCAACGACCCGGCAGCGACCAGCGACTGCGCGCCCACGCGGGCATCGTCTAATACGATTGAACCGATGCCGACGAGCGCACCGTGTTCCACGTAACAGCCGTGCAGCGTAACACTGTGGCCCACCGTCACTTCATCTTCGAGGATGGTCGGATGTGATCCGGTTCGCGTATGCACGACACAGTTATCCTGGATATTGGTGCGGTCGCCGATCCGTATGTAGTACATGTCGCCCCGCAGGACTGCGTTACACCATACGGACGACTGCTCGCCGAGTTGCACGTCACCAATGACCTGGGCGCTCACGTCGACATATGCGCTCTGTGGAATCTGCGGATTGACTCCGCGAAACGGTCTAATCATGATTTTGCAAATAGTAACATAGACTCTAAATCACAGACCTTAGAGCAAACTGAGCAAGCCAGCAAAGTCTTAATGCACCCTTTCACGCTCGGGCTAAGCCAGCGGGGGCAAGCCCGCCTTCCTTACCTCGAGCTGACGACACTTGCACCCTCAACCCTGCTCGAAAGGCATCCATGTCGTAATCAAGACTCAGGACAAATCAGCTCTGGGTAAGGAAGGCGGGCTTCCCCCCGGTCTTCCGTTGAAAGACAAGACGTTCGCGGCAAAGGCAAGGCGGTTTTCTGATTGACAGTATTTGGATGAGCGTGAGAGATTTCGACCCATGATCCCCAACACCCCTTTCTGGAAGACAGGTGTGACAATCGCGGCAGTTCTTTCAGCCACAGTTCTGCTCAACGCTTCCTGCGCGAGTTCGCTGTTCAAAGTCAAACCTGTCGTGGAGCTGCCGCCCCTTTCGGGAAACATCAAAACGGCCAGTGCCGGCGGGGTGACTGTTCGCGTCGCTCCGCTGATGAGCGACGAAGAAAGTCAGGAGCTGTTCGAAGCCAATCTTCCCTTGGGCGGAGTTTTGCCATTGCGGCTGGAGTTGGTTTTCGAAAGCGGAGTGCCGGTTGAAATTAAGAAGGTGCGTTTTCGTTTGCGCGATGCTTCCGGCCGGGAGTGGAAAACTCTTCAACCTAAAGCCGCCATTGGTCGCATTATGAAAGCCAACGACGTCTATCTCTACAATCCAAATTCCCGCAAACAATTTGAAAAAGAGTTTACGGCCTACGCGATTGAGTTGAAGGAGCCCTTATCGACATCGGATCGCAGCCGCCAGGGATTTCTCTTTTTCCAAACTCCAAAGGGCGAGCCGGTCGAGAATCCGCAAGGGTTGGTTTTGAGTGTTGAACGCTTGCCGCAGCCCCTCGAAATCCGTCTTAACTAGCAACGTGCCCCCGGGAATGTGAGTTGTAGGTCGGCCCTCCGTGGCCGCCCCCCTCTTCTCGAAGCACCACTCAATCTCTCAACGCAACGCGAATGAAACGAACGGGGCGGCCACGGAGTGCCGCCCCTATAATGGCGGCCCGTGCCAGTCTCCTCTATCCGGTCGAACCAAAACCGCCGCTGCCTCGCTCGGTGTCGCTAATATCATCCGCCCAGACCGCTTCGGGTGTGATTATCTTTTCAATTAACAACTGACAGATCTTGCTCTGCGCCGGCAACTGTATGGTCTCACTGCCAGAGTTGTAGAGCAGACATCCGATCTCGCCACGATAGTCGGCGTCGATAACTCCAGCCAGAACGTCCAACCCCTGCTTTGAAGCCAAGCCGGATCGCGGCGCCACCCGACCGTAGTAGCCCACGGGAATGGCAACCGCCAACCCTGTGTGACCAAGCGTGCGTTCACCCGGCGGAATCGTCAGGTGCTCAATCGCATAGAGATCCAAGCCTGCCGCGAGGACACTTCCCCGCGTTGGCAACGTCGCTCTCGGATCCAGTTTCTTAAAACGTAAGAGACGTAAGTCGGCATCCATGGAGTTTTAGGCTGGCTCGGGCACTTACATCTTTGGCAGCGTGACGCCTCGCTGGCCCTGGTATTTACCGCCGCGATCTTTGTAGGAAGTCTCGCAGGGTTCGTCGGATTCAAAGAAGACCACCTGCGCCACACCCTCGTTTGCGTAAATCTTGGCGGGCAAAGGCGTGGTGTTGGAAAACTCCAAAGTCACATAACCTTCCCATTCCGGCTCGAAGGGAGTGACGTTAACCAGGATTCCACAGCGAGCGTAGGTGCTTTTGCCGAGACAGATGGTGAGGACGTTTCGCGGGATGCGGAAGTATTCAACCGTGCGGGCGAGGGCAAAACTGTTGGGCGGAATCAGCACTGAGTCCGCTTTCACGTCCACAAAGTTCTTGGCATTGAATTCCTTGGGATCGACGATGGTGCTGTTGATGTTGGTAAACAGCTTGAATTCGTCGGCGCAACGGATGTCGTAACCATAGCTGGACGTTCCGTATGAGACGATTCTGCGTCCATCAACCTCCTTCACCTGACCGGGCTCGAAGGGCTCAATCATCTGGTGATCAGCAGCCATTCTGCGGATCCACTTGTCTGATTTTATGCTCATGATTGTGAGACGAGAGAATAACGTGAGGTAAAGCAAACGGCAAACGGTTAAGAGCAATCAGCAGCCAGTAATCAGCGGTTGGTGGTCAGTGGTCAGCAGTTTCGTGCCTCCGGTCTCTACGTCAAGCCCAATGGCTTCCGACCCTACTACCGACTACTACCTACTGACTACTGACTGCTGATTGCTGACCGCTTTTCTCCCTATTGATTTTCCGCTGCCAGATTACTAATCACTATCTTGCCATCAGCCACGGTGAGTTTGATGAGTGCGCCGCCGGCGCCGGCACGCCCCTTCACAACCTTCGGTGTTAGTCCTGGTTTCTCGCGTACTTCAAGTCCACCGTATGAGTTGTCGATTTGTCCGATTCGTAGAATATCTGCGTCAACGTCTCCATTGAACCCCGCTGGCAGTTCAAGGTTTATCTCTCCGGCCCCCATTCGGATGTCAGCCCCGCCACGCCGCCAACCCCGCGAGGGCACAGTCAGCGTAACTTTGCCGATGGCGATGGTTGCCGACAACGCTCCTCCTGACAGCTTCAGCCTTGTTTCACTCTCGGCAGCGGAAAGCCGAATGGTGCCCTCAACGTCGCTTAAACTGATGGGGCCGCGGCCGGTACTGAGTTCCAGGTCGATCGAAATGGGCACCCGGATTCGGTAGTCTATTTTCCAGGGTAGCCCTAAAAGCGCTTTCGGAAATTTCTTCGCGGTGCGCATGTAGACCTTGTCGTGCGTCCCGGTGCTGAGCACCCGGATGTGGTTCGGGTCGTCATCGACGATGAATCCATTAACTACCGCCAGCAAATCCAAATCTGTTTCGGTGTCGGCTTTAAGTTGGATCTCGGCGGTAATATCCACCTCGTTGCGAGGCCAGCCTTCGATGGTGATTGAGCCGGCGGGCGCACCCACCAGCGTCAGAGTGCCCCCGTAAGCAAACCGTCTGACTTCGTGCCTGACAGTCGTGCGCACCAGCTGAAGTGTCCGATTTGGATCGGGAGTCTTTTTCTGTTGAGCGAACGCGGCGTTCTCGGCCGCAAAAGTAAAGGCAAGAAGCAGACTTGGTAGGAGCAATGCGCGAACCGAAAAGAGTTTCATATATGAACCTGCGAGAAGTTTGTCGAGCAACTAAGAGTATGTGCGCGAACTCGGGGCAGACTTGATTCTATCACCAGCCAGGGTCTTACAAACGAATGCGGGCGCCTCGATCAAACGACAAGGCGCCCGCAGAGAACTCGGTTTAGCGTTATCTTAACGACGCATAAAGGTAATGCTGCCCTGGAAATTAATTACTGACATGCGAGAGTGGCCATCGCCCACATCTCCGACCACCTTTCGTCCCTCGCCAAAGCTCTTGATCCCGTTATTCCAAAACTGGCCCAGCGCAATCTTCTTGTTGGGAGCCGCTGCTTCAAGGTTGAAAGCCGAGTCTGCGGGGATGCGAATGGTGATATCGCCTTTGCTGGATTGGAACCGATAGGTTCCACCACGCGAGATTTCTCCGTCGAAGAAAATGTTTCCGATGTTGTTTTGCGCATACACTGTGCGCGCGCCGATACCGACGAGTTCAATGTCACCTTCTGAGGAGACGTGCGCGCTCACCAGGTCACCACGGATGTTGTTCACCGTGATCTGGCCACGCATGGTTTGCAGATCAACCGAGGAATTAACAGGAACCTGTAGTTTGAAATTCACATCACCAACATCGCGACCGCGATTGTCAGCCATCACATCGACGATCAAAACCTCGCCAGTCTGACGCGGGGTCAAGTTAGCCTTGGGCGAGTCGAGCAGAGCCGTCAACTTAACCTCGTCGCGATTCCAGGACTCGACCGTGATAGTGCCCGAAATGTTCTTTAGTTCTATGCGAACGTTCTTAGCTACCGGATATCGTTTCGAGAGTTTTTGCTGGGCATTGGCAGTGCCGGCGGTGAGCGCTCCCGAGAGGAGCAAACTCAGGCAGAGCACCAGCCTCAGCTGCGAGGGGTTCCAGGGGATTTCAAGTGGAGCGGGCAACTTTCGCATTATCATCGGCGTGGGGCTCAAAACAAACTAGTCGTATCCATCGAACCTCAGAAAAATCTTAACCGGGATCTAAAGCTCTGCAAACTCTTTCAATAGCGAGAGCTTTTCGTTGAGTGCAGCATTCAGCATCTCTTCGGAAACTTCATCGTGGGGATTTCTGCTCAACGCTTCAAACGAATCGTTCACCGCTTCGTCGATCACTTTCAGGTTGCGCTCAAACGTTTCTCGCATTTGCGGGTTCCATCGAGCCTTATTGAAATCGACGCGTTGGTTCCAGTGAGCAATCGTCTGCTGTTGCTGCGACAGGCGATTCTTTAGTTTCACGTGGGGTGCGTTCAGGCCGTCGTCGGCCAGTGCAAGACCGGAGCCGGTACCACCGCTCTGCCATCGGCGCACACCAACAACCGTAGTCAGCGATACTACCAGCACCATGATTGCCGCCGCGGCTGATAGCTGTGCGAACGAAAGCTCCCAACTGCGACTTATCCAGTTGGTCCAAAAGTTCCCACCGGTTTTCACCGGGGCGGTCGCCACTGCCGGTGGTTCCGATTCGATTACATTGCGGATGCGGAGCCACATCGCCTGCTCATTCGGAGGCGCGCTATATTGCCCACGCTGCGTGCGGCAAAAGCCCACTAGAGACTCAAGGTCGTGACGTACATCTGCACAACCAAGACACTCTTCCAAATGAGAGTTGAGCGTTGAGTGATCATCGAGGCTCAAGGAGCCATCGAGAAAATCGCTAATCAGATCCTGACACTTCTCGCAGTTCATTGTCTTACGACCTCTAACCTGTCACGTCTGCAGAGTCGAAGATCACCGACTATTCCAGCGTGGCACTTTGGTTTTCAAGCAATCAAGGGGAGACTGCGCTAAAAACTCGATCTCTTCCTGCTAAGCTCTTCCAGAACAACTTTGACGCATCTGCCTCAAATCAACCGAGAGTTGGAGGCTAGTCGGTCATCTTCTGTTGCCTAAGTAATCCGCGCAATTTCATTCGGGCTTTGTGCAGTTGCGACTTCGAAGTCCCAACCGAGCAGCCCAGCATCCTGGCTATTTCTTCATGTTCGTGTCCCTCAATATCGTGAAGGGTAAAAACCGTGCGGTAGCCGGGAGGTAGTTGACCAATTGCTTTGTCTAACGCGATGCGATCCACCACGGGCATCGCATTCGGGTTCTCCGTGCCCTTTACTATCTGGATCGGCGTTTCCCCGTCGTCAGTCGTTTGCTCCATCTTGACGCCCCGTTTTCGGAAATGCATCAAGACCTGATTGACGGTCAACCGGTGCAGCCAGGTGGTAAAGGCCGATTCACCACGAAAACTTCCAATTTTTCGAAAGAGCTGTATGAAGACCTCTTGGGCGAGATCTTCCGCTTCCGAAACGTTGCTGGTCATTCGCAAACAGAGCGAGTAAACCCGACGATTGTGTCGCTGGTAAAGTTGCTCGAAGGCTGCCATCTCGCCTTGAGCAGACTTTTGAGCCAGCTCATAATCCGTCTCCTGCTTAGTTTCGGGTTCGGCTGCGGTCACGTGTTCGTTTTGGGGCAAGCGACAGCAGATTAAGCCATCTTTTGGCGCCTGTTCGCCACGACTATCACGCGTCCGACCTTTATCAAAGGGACTGCAACCTCATTCTCGGCATTTTCCAAAGGAAATATGCGAGATCGTTGGTCGCCCTAGTCGCGGGTGTGATGCGGAGCTTTGAGCGCGTC
>DATKIS010000260.1:0-2990 GCA_035543975.1 Pyrinomonadaceae bacterium | reverse complement strand
GATCTTCCTCTTTACCAGCTAATGGACGAACAAGCCGCACGCCGTGAAATAGTGAATGTCGGTCGCCTGTTGTACGAGCGCAGCTATGTAGTCTCGTCAGATGGGAACGTTAGCGTCCGCCTTGATGACGGGCGCATCGTGGCCACACCCACCATGATGTGCAAGGGCCGCATGACGGAAGACTCGCTCGCGATAACGGATGCAGCGGGAAAGCCGCTGGGCAAGCAAAGGCCTTCAAGTGAACTGGCCATGCATCTGCTTATTTACCAGGAGCGCGCAGATGTGATGGCTGTTTGCCATGCGCACCCGCCTCATGGCACCGCTTTCGCGGTCGCCGGACTGGCGATCGATCAGCCAATCTTGTCTGAAGTGATCCTGACTTTGGGATGCGTTCCGCTGGCTGACTACGGCACGCCGTCGACGGACGAATTGACCGAAGCGATGCGGCCACTGGTAAAACACCACAACGCGCTGCTAATGGCCAACCACGGGGCAGTCGCTTACGGATCGGACTTGTGGCAGGCGTTTGACCGTTTGGAGACGCTGGAACACACCGCACGAATCGCCATCCTCGCGCGGATGCTCGGGGGCTCTAAGAACCTCCCTCCGGACGCGATCGAAAAGTTGATTAACGTGCGCGAGGCCGCGGGCTATCTTGGTGAAAGCGCGCGGTGTCAGGCGTGTGGTTATCTGCATGAGACTCAGCTGACCTGCCTCAGCGGCGATCGTCCGCCTGCCGGTCGTCATTACGAGAAATCGTTACAGAATGGCTCAGGAAAGATAGCGCTCACTAGAGAAGAACTGGTCGAGCTGTTGACGCAAGCGGTGAACAGTAAATCGTGAATGCGAAACATAGAATGGTAAATGCGTTGAGGGTAGTGCTGAATGGTAATTGGCTGCAAAGTCGTCTACTATTTGGCCTCCACGATTTACCATCCACTCACTAAGAGGAGCAACAGATGCCACAAGAAGCATTAGGCATGGTTGAAACCAAAGGTCTGGTCGCGATGATTGAAGCGGCAGATGCGATGGTCAAGGCCGCCAACGTTACGTTAGTTGGCTACGAGAAGATTGGTGCTGGATTTGTTACCGCGATCGTGCGCGGCGACGTCGCGGCGGTCAAAGCCGCCACAGATGCCGGCGCCGCGGCGGCGCGTCGGGTCGGCGAACTTGTCAGCGTACACGTGATTCCGCGTCCGCATGGCAGCGTGGACGAGGCGCTCCCGATCGGTAACCGCTAAGCATGATCATCGCGCGCATTCTGGGGACCGTGGTCTCCACGCAGAAAGACGAGCGTTTGGTTGGCAAGAAGCTCCTCATTGTGCGGCCCGTCAATGTCGATGGCAGTGACACGACAGGTTATGTCGTGGCCGTGGATACTGTAGGCGCCGGCTACCATGAACGAGTATTAGTTGTCGCAGGCTCAAGCGCGCGCCTGGCCCAGGGAATGAAGGATGTCCCCGTTGATGCCGCGATCGTCGGGGTCATAGATACGGTTGACGTGAACACGTGAGCCGCTACAGTTGGTAAACATCACCCGCTACCAGAAACACACCCTCCGCTTACTTAGGAAGGAGAGTTTATGAGTAACGAAGAGATGAACCAGAAGATGGAATTCGTCGTCGAGCAGCAGGCCAAGTTTGCTGCCGAGATCGAGATAATGCGTGAAGTTCAAGCGCAGGACACCAGGCTGTTGAAAGAAGATGCGGGTGTCATGAAAGACCAATGTCGGACGCTAACGGATGCTGTGATAACAGTCGTGGGGTTAGTCGGGAGCTTGACGAGATCCCAGTTGGCTGCTGACGACCGGGTCAATGAATTAACGCAGGCGCAAGCTCACACTGACGATAGAATCAAAGCAATGGTTCTAGCGCAGTCGCGTACGGATGAGAGTTTCAATCTGCTGGCGCAGGCGCAGACCAGAACCGATGAAGAGATCAAGCTCCTGATGGAATCCCAGTCCCGCACCGATGAAGGTATGAAACTCCTGATGGAATCCCAGTCCCGTACCGATGAACGACTGAACATTTTTATCAACGTAGTTGAGCGGCATATCAGCGGAAATGGTGGGGCAGAGAACCGCCCTTAGACGGCAATCATGCAGCTGGCGCGAGTTATCGGAACGGTGGTCGCAACCATGAAGAATGACGGCCTTGAGGGTCGCAAACTTCTGGTCGTCCAAACTCTCAACAAGGATCTAATGCCCGCGGGCAACCCGATGGTCGCGGTCGATTCTGTGGGAGCGGGAGTTGGAGAGTTAGTCTTCTGGTGCCGTGGCAAAGAGGCGAGCTTTCCGTTCAAAAGAGAAGACACGCCAACCGACTGCACGATCATTGGGATCGTTGATTCGGACGCGCATGTCACCCGGGGAACCCGGAGATGATTCTAGCTCGCGTTCTGGGAAATGTTGTCGCTACGCAGAAGAATCACCGTTACGAGAACGCCAGCATTATGCTCTGCCAACAGGTCACACCCGAAGGCGAGGAGACTGCCTCTACAGTATTGGCTCTCAACGCGGTTGATGCGGGCGTCGGCGACATGGTTTTGATTGTGCAGGAAGGTTGGGGCGCCTCAACCGCGTCCACGGGCAAAGCGGGGGCCGCGATCGATTCGGCCATCGTGGGCGTCGTCGACTATGTTGATTTGCTGAAAGCTGAGTAGATTTTCCAGTCTGTCACCATGTCAGAACCACCTGCGTTAGCGGGTGGGTGGTACGCAAAACGAAGTCAGACAGACAGGAATTTCTATCCTACTATTATGAGCACGGAATTGGATCATGCCCGTGAGATCGCCGACCGAATCGCTCGCCGAGTGTCGGGTGAGGCTCAGTCAAAGGCCAGCCGCGCTTATCCGAAACCTGAAGTCACTTCCGAGCTTGCTGCGGTTCGCGCGGGTATCAGCGACCTGCAAAAGAAGCTGGCGCAGCTCGAAGCAAAAGTAAGCGTAGATTCAGTCGATCAACATACTCCAGCGGCCTCCGCCCGGACCGA
>DATKIS010000259.1:0-11869 GCA_035543975.1 Pyrinomonadaceae bacterium | reverse complement strand
CTGCGCGACCTTCTGCGGATCCTTGAGTTCCTTTAGTCTGGCCTGGGCCCGTTCCGCTAGTTTGGAAGCCGCCGAATATCCATTTCGGTTACGAAGTGAAGCGGACAGCTCAGGCTTCATGTCCTCAAATGTCTTGGGTACTGATTCGCCCCGCCGCAAGATGTACCAGTTGCCGGCGTATCGAATCGGAATGTCAGAAACGACCCCCGGTTCCATGTCCACCGCTCGATCATAAAGCGCGTCAACCTTGTTCGGGTTCTTCTTGACTGGCCGGGGGAGATAACCACCGGTCTTCGCGGTAGCCGGGTCCTCGGAGTTTCCGCGCGCGAGGTCAGCAAAAACTTTCTCTGCGGTTTCGGGACTTGCGGCGTTCGCTTTCGCGATCAAGTCTTTAGCTTTCTGTTCGACCTGAGCGTCAAGATCCTTGCGTGCGACTTTCAAAAGGATCTGCTGAACCTTCACGCCCGCCTGTTTATTTTCAGGGGCAACGCGATCAAACTCTTCGCGCAATTCCTTATCTGTAATCTGCGCCTTTTCACCTAGTTTGCCCTGATCGATAAAGACGTAACGAATCTTCTTCTGAGGTTCGAGAATACGAAAGTCGGTCTTTTTCGCTTCGTAGTATTTCTTCAGGTCGTCGTCGGAAAGCTGAATCTTTTCCGCCACTTTGTCGGCAGATACGACCGCGTAGTTAACGTCAAATGATGTGTTCTTGCGTTTGTAGTCGTCCTGGACTTCGTCTTCTGAAACCTTAACGGCGGCGGTCACGAAGGCCTTCAACTTCTCCTGGGCGATGCCGTCGCGAATGTTGCGCTCGTAAGTTTCCAGGTCGCCAAACCGGGCTCTAACCGACTCCTTATAACGATCCAGACCTACGAATTGACCAGAAGCATCGGTAAATTGACTGCGAATCTTGTCCGCTACTTCAGCATCGCTGGCGGACAGTCCGAGGCGGGCCGCTTCCTGGGCCATAACGCGATCTCGAATCAATCCGTCGAGGAAACGTTTGTTGCCGCCGAGTTGGGCCAGGTTCACCCGTCCCCCAAACATCTGCATGTAGTTATCTTTTAGTCGAGCCAGTTCGGCAACGGTAATTTCATCGCCGCCGACCTTTGCAACCACTTCAGTACTCTTTGTAGGTTCTACATTGGCGTTCCGGCCCGGCGCATAAAAAAGCACCAAACTGACTGCCATTAAGACTGCGAAGCCGACGATTATGATGCTGCGGGTGCGTTCGAGCCGCCCTAGTTGTTTGAGCATTATTGTTACCTCTCTAGCAAATGGCGGATTGTAAAGGAGAGCGAGTAAGCGTGCAACCGGGGCTGTCACCAAAGGTTAGTCGGCAACGCAGTAGTTTCCAGTCAACCGTGAACCGCGAAACTCCAAAAACTTGCGCCAGATTGCCGCCCGACTGTTGTGATGCTATTTTATTTAACGAATGGACCCAATTGGTAGCTCAACAGCTCTGTGGATCGGCTTCTCCGTCTTTATCCTTTTCATGCTGGGCCTGGATCTGGGCCTCTTTAACCGCAAAGCTCACACCATCACTTATCGTGAAGCCTCGATTTGGAGCGCGGTCTGGCTCACTCTTGCTTCGATATTTGCCGGCATTGTTTTCTGGTATCAGGGTTCCCAGCGCGGACTGGAATTCGTTACCGGTTATCTGATCGAATTATCACTGTCGGTCGATAACCTCTTTGTCTTCCTGCTGATCTTCTCCTATTTCAAGGTCCCCGCAAGATACCAGCATCGAGTCCTGTTCTGGGGTGTGATGGGTGCGCTGATCATGCGGCTGACCATGATCTTTGTGGGCGCTGCCCTGATCACCCGCTTCCACTGGATCATCTACATCTTCGGCGCCTTCCTCGTCTACACAGGCCTCCGGATGTTTCGTCAGGAAGATACGGACATCCAGCCCGAAGAAAACATCGCAGTCCGTTTGGTTACACGCTACATCCCGCTGACCCGTACTTACGAAGGTGAGCATTTTTTTACGCGGGTTGACGGCAAGCTGACCGGGACATTGTTGCTGCTGGTGTTGGTGATTGTAGAGGTAACGGACCTGGTTTTCGCCGTCGATTCCATTCCGGCCATCTTTGCGATTACTACCAACACTTTCATCGTCTACACCTCAAATGTCTTCGCTATTCTCGGCCTTCGCTCGATGTACTTTCTCCTGGCTGGGGTAGTTGAGAAGTTTCACTATCTCAAGATGGGACTCGCCATTGTCCTCACCTTCATTGGCGCCAAGATGCTTGTGGTTGCCGTCGGCATTCATATTCCCATCTGGATTTCGCTCGTGTTTGTGGCGGTTGTCCTCCTCGGCTCAGTAGCGGCGTCGCTAATTTGGGCTAAACACGCCGATCTCGATATCGAGGTGGATCTGCCCGAAGATTTTGACCCACCCTTTGATGACGACGAGGACGAGCCGAAAGCAGAGCTCGATTCCGCCGCGGAAAACGATACTCAGATGGACGAACTGGAGAAGGTCGAGCGCCGCTGAGGTTTTCCCACGCATGCGGCCACATAGCTCCGCTTGGCCCTTCCTGGACGCTCGTCAGTTCGGACCCCTCTCCTCCAGTTTAAGGGCTGCCGGTTTAACTGGCCTGGACTCGCCTATTGCGCCCGCAATGATCACAATCGACTATTCCACCCAATTGGGACGATCAGGTCTACAGCCAACTTGCTTGAACGCACTCTGGCCAGTGTGCTAGATTCCAGTTGGTTGCTGGTTTCTACCGAGAAATAATGGTGGGAATACCGCTGTTGAATCGCTGCCCAACGTCACACCATAGCAAAAGCTACCCAGATGCTCGTCCCCAGCATCTGATAGTACGTGCGAGTCTCTCGCGTCTCTTGGTCGCCTCTCAGGTCTAATCGCTTCAAACCGCAATGAGCAAAAAAACCGGTCGCTTTGATTTTGATTGGTGGGTAATACAGAAGCGTGTCATTTATCTTGGCATCGCCCTGGTCGTCCTCTGCGGGCTGGCTGGGGGTAGCGCGCTTTACGTCTGGAAATATGGCAACCCCCTGAAAAACGTTGGTAACAGCGTCAAGATGCCGGCCGGCGCACGGCTCGTATCGTTTGAGGGCGACGTGCGAGTTATCCGCGCGGCAACGCGCGAAACTATCGTTCCGGGCAGTGACACTGAGCTTTATCCCGGCGATACCGTTCAAACTCAGGCGAGCGGTCGAGCGCGAGTGAGCATGGCAGACGGCTCCACCCTGGTGGTTCGGCCAAACAGCACAATTATTATTCGCGACAATGCCAGCGCCGATGGCGGCAAGAAAACCACCGTGCACGTGGTGGTGGACAGCGGGCAGATGTCGGTGCGCACAGAGAAACAACCGGAAGGCACCAACAACGTTGTCGAAACGCCCAAGACCAAAAGCAAGATGGGCGAGCAAACGGGCGCCAGCTTTGGAGTTAATCCGGAGGGAACTGAGGAGATACGCGTCAATACCGGGGCGATCGAAACTACGAACCGCAACGGCGAAAAGACCATCCTTCATGGTGGTGAGTATGTTTCGATCAATCCCTCAGGAACGATTTCGCGACCACAAAAGCTCCTCGACATGCCGATACCGTCAGAGCCCGGTGAACTGGAACGAGTCTCGGCCGGCGGAAACGGTGCCGCCAACATCTCCTTGAAATGGCAGCGCCCCCAGTCTGGCGCCGCCGCTTTCTATCGCGTCGAAGTAGCCACTTCGCCTTTTTTCGTCGCCGACGGCAAGGTAATCGAACGCGATCAACTTGC
Organism: Pyrinomonadaceae bacterium; assembly: GCA_035543975.1. Lineage (GTDB taxonomy): Bacteria > Acidobacteriota > Blastocatellia > Pyrinomonadales > Pyrinomonadaceae > PSRF01. The sequence goes on along the minus strand of DATKIS010000259.1, from coordinate 8,111 downwards.
CTCCACCGAATTTACCGCCAGCGACCTCCGACCCGGAGTCTACTTTTGGCGTGTCCGGGCAACTGCAGCAACCGGGCAAACCAGCGACTGGAGCGAGCCCAGGAAGTTCCTTGTGGTAACTCGAGGTACCGGCACTCGTGTTCCGGTTTCGAGTTTGACAGCCGAATTGCTATGGGGCCGGGTGTATTTGATTCGCGGACGTTCGGAACCCGGCACCACAATTAAAGTCGCTAGCCGAGAGATCATCGTCCCTACCGAAGGCTCCTTTCAAATTCAAACCGCCGCACCGGCCGGCGCACAGGAGATCACAATTGAGGCCGCGGATCCACGGGGGAACAGCACGCCCTATCGCCTGTCGCTCTCCGGCCGGTCCGGTTCAGCAAAAGGCTAGGAACTACGCATCAAGGCTTGAATGTCCAGACACGTCATACTTCTAACCGACGCCCACGAAGCACCCGCCTATGAGTTGATCGAGGCGCTGAGGCTTTCTGGCGTGCAAACCCTGATTGAGGGATTGCGCGAGGCTGAGGTAGAGGCAGCTATGACTCGCCGAGAGACCCGCCACGTTGATGACCAGGTGGGCGACCAATCGGAGGGGCCGCCCATCGCGGTGCTTTATGAGGTGGTTAACGGCGCCGACATGGTTGAACTCCACGCGGCCATGGAGCACGCCCGTATTTTTTGGCCGGGGACGCCACTGGTTGCCTGTCGCCGGCAGTTGAGCGGATTTCATGGCGTGACCCTCCGTAGCCTTGATGGCGCCACTCTCAAACGTTTGGGCTTTCGGGCAATTGCCGATAAGGCCGCCCAGCTACCCGCTATCCTCAGGGAAATTGAGGGGCACGGAGCTACGGGCGAATTGAAGCTGCCTGAGCTGGTTCGGCAGCCAGAGAACGCTGAAGCCTATTTGCTTCCCGCGCGGATGAGTTCAAGTAGTCTGCGCGCGGCCTTCGAACTGGTTTCATCTCTTCACTTCATCGGAGATCAAAACAGCGCTGCTCATGAAGCGTTGGCCCGGCTCAGTCCGCTGGTGGACGCAGATTGTTGGACGATCTACCTGATCGCTGATTCGAAAGACTCCGACGGTTCAACCCTGGAAGCGATCGCCGTGCGACGAGCGATTGACAATCACTTCAAACCCGAAACGGAAGATTGGCGGCGACTTTTGCTGGGCGCTGAAGATGTCGAGCCGGGCTCCGAATCGAAGTCGGCAAGGCTGGCGGCGGCCGGTTTGGGAACTATCAGGAAAAAAGAGCGTGACCGTTACCTCGTTGCTGTTCCGCTGGTTTGCGGCGAGAGGATTCTCGGTGTATTGGAAGGCACTCGCGACCAACGTTCCTTCAGGAAATCGGAAGCTGCCGTTCTGGATGCGTTGTCGCTGCCGATCGCATCCGCCCTCGCCAACGCGGTACGCATTAGTGAAGCCGAACGCCTCTCCCAAACTGACGATCTGACAAAGCTCCACAACGCACGCTATCTCCGTCAGTTTCTGCTGAACGAGATCCGGCGCGCGCGCCGTTACGGCTCAAGTGTCTCGGCGCTGTTTCTTGACCTCGACGACTTCAAACGCGTCAACGACGCCCACGGTCACCTGGCCGGCTCCCACGTGCTGATGGAAATGGCAGCGGTAATTCTTTCTTCAATTCGAGACACGGATGCGGTTGCGCGTTACGGCGGGGATGAATTCGTAATTGTGCTCCCCGACACCGCCGTGGAACTCGCCTGTACCGTGGCTGAGCGTATTCGGGACAGGATCGGACGGCATTATTTCAGCGGTGGTAGAAACTTGAAATTATCATTGACCGCCAGCTTCGGAGTCGCCGCTTTTCCGGCGCATGCTTCATCGCCGCAACAGCTTATTGCTTGTGCCGACACCGCTATGTATGAGGCAAAGGCTGCCAATAAAAACTGCATTCGCTTCTCAGCAGCATCTGGCCATAGCTCAAAAGTTCCCCAGGAAGTAACTCCCTCCACAGATATCGTTGAAACCAGCGACGAAAAGCCCTTTTCGTGATAGCGCAAAGATAGAAGATAAGCTATCTTGATTCGTTGGACTTAGCTTTAGTGCTGGACGAGTAGTCGGTAAATGGTAAGGCGCCCTGATGGGGTTTCCCATTTGGTGGGAGGAGCTCTGCAAAGCTTACCCTCAGGACGGCAACCACCCCCTAGCGGGCTACCCGCTTTGGGTTTCGGTTTGTTTGACCCACCCGGCGATGCTCTCATATTTACATTCAGGGAAGAGATTACTTAAATGGCTTTCAAATCGATTTTCAGCCTGTTCTCCAGTGATCTAGCCATAGACCTGGGAACGGCTAACACGCTCGTCTATGCGAAGGGACGAGGTATTGTTGTTTCGGAGCCTTCGATAGTGGCAATCAACAAGATCACGAACCAGGTTGAGGCCGTGGGACGTGATGCCAAGGAGATGCTGGGGCGAACGCCTGGGAACATCGTTGCTATTCGGCCCATGAAGGATGGCGTGATCGCAAACTTCGAAGTGACTGAGAAGATGCTCCAGCACTTCATCCGCAAAGCCCACAATGGCAAAACGTGGGTCAGCCCCAGGGTAGTTATCGGTATCCCCTCTGAGATTACGCAGGTAGAAAGACGAGCGGTTGAAGACTCGGCTTATCGCGCCAAGGCCTCGGAGGTTTATCTGGTTGAGGAAGCCATGGCTGCGGCAATCGGAGCCGGACTGCCCATCACCGAGCCCCACGGCAACATGGTCGTCGACATCGGCGGTGGAACTACTGATATCGCGGTCATTAGTTTGAGCGGCATTGTCTACTCGCGCGCTGTGCGCGTCGCCGGTAACGAGATGGACGAAGCGATCATCTCCTACATCAAGCGGAAGTATAACCTTCTAATTGGAGAACGAACTGCTGAGGCAATCAAGATCGAATTAGGGTCAGCCTATCCGTTGGACGAACCGTTGTCGTACGAGGTTCGGGGGCGGAATCTGATTGAGGGAATACCGAAGACGATCACGATGACGGATGAAGAGGTTCGCGAGGCTCTGGCTGATTCCATCTCGACAATCATTAACGCCGTGCGAGTGGCTCTGGAGCGCACCCCCCCGGAATTGTCCGCGGACATCGTCGAGCGAGGCATAGTCCTGACTGGTGGCGGCGCGTTGCTAAAGAACCTCGACAAGCGCCTTTCGATCGAAACGGGCCTGCCTGTTTCACTGGCCGACGATCCGCTCGCATCTGTGGTGCTCGGCACGGGCAAAATGCTTTCCGACTTCGATCTGCTGAAGCGCGTGAAGTGGGAAAACACGATGACCAGCGGAATGTAGTGGGCAGTGGGCAGTGGGCAGTGGGCAGTGGGCAGTGGGCAGTGGGCAGTGGGCAGAAGATAACGTAAGTGGGGAAATAGAAGTGACATTTCAGCCTCGATCACCATTTACCATTTACCATTTACCATTTACCAACTAATGGCAGCCATTCGCACCCAAAGAGAGATTCGCCAGCGCGCGCCTGTATGGCTCGCGATGCTCTTGTTTGCGAATCTCGCCATCATGGCGTTTGACGCTCGAGACAGCACCACCAAACAACGCATGTTCCGGGTTTGGATGCAGGCGGCAGCGTCCCCTGCACAGTCAATTTCTTCCAAAGCGGGCAGCGCCGGCACCAATGTTGTCAGGCAGATAATCAACTTCCGCAGCACTGCCGTTGAGAATGAACAGCTGAAACAGCAGCTATCGCAGACCGCACTCGAGCTGCAAAATGCCAGACATGCCGGCGAGGAAAACGAGCGACTCAAAGGCCTGCTCGGACTCAAAGAACAAACCGGCTACGATCAGGTAGCGGCTCGCGTCATAGCCCGCGATTCGTCGATTTGGTTCAACACCGTGACGATCAATCGTGGGAGCTCTTCCGGCGTCGGGCTTAACATGCCGGTGATAACCGTTGGCGGAATAGTTGGAAGGGTGATTGCGGTTAGCCCGGTCACGGCTCAGGTGATGATGGTTACCGATGAAAAGGCCGCCGCCGGGGCGATCGTGGGCCAACTGAGTGGCTCAGGCGCACTTGGTTCGGTAACCGGACTGGGCGAGAGCGGGCTGATCGAGATGCGTTACGTCTCCGGCCTGCAGAAAGTTGAAGTGGGGGATTCCATTCTAACCACGGGTCAAGACGGTATCTATCCCCCAGGTCTAAATGTCGGCCAGGTCGTTCAGGTAAAGCTGGGAACGGCGACCCAGGCCCACCAAATTTTTATCAAGCCCGGCGCCAAACTCGATCAATTGGAAGAGGTCGCTGTGTTGCTATATCGCGCGCCACAGCGGCCAGCACCCGACCAGACTTTGCCAAACGTAGACAAGACTAAGAAGTAATGGGTGATGAGTTATGAGTGATGAGACAAAACCGAAGTCTTCATTTACTCATCACTCATAACTCATCGCTCATCACTTTCCATGCCTCAGCTCAAGATCGCGGTAGTTCTCCTGGTCGCAATTATCCTTCAGTTGTCACTAGGGGCAGTTTGGACGCCCCTCTCGTACATTGATTTTCCTCTGGTTGTAGTTGTTTATATCGCGTTACAGCGCCATGCATGGCACGCGCTGATTGTTGGCACCATCGCCGGCCTCGCGGTTGACGCGCCCAGCGGAGGTCTAATTGGCGCCGGCGGCTTTTCCAAGACGCTAACTGCATACATAATTTACTTCGCAGCCACCAGGATTAACCTCGAAAACGCACTCATGAGGATTCCGGTGCTGGCCGCAGCTACTGTGCTCGATTCAGCGATTTATGTATTCTGGCATCGTTCACTGGGAATTGGGCTAAGCGCTCCTTTCGTGCAGACGATGTCCTACAGGCTGATCGGTACGACGGTGGTAGGCACTCTGGCGTTTTACTTGCTCGATTCAGTGTTTACTGAGCGGGCCCGTCAACGACGAACGTTTGCATCGCGACGCAAAGGGGCGAGACGCGGACCGAGCGCACGACGATGACCGCTTATCTATGGTTGGTTATTTGAGCCATGAAATTTGAAGACACCTCGCAAAACCTCCGCAGCAGACTCTGGGCAGTCCAGATCTTTGTTGTACTTCTGCTGGCGATCCTGGGAGTCCGGCTGTATTACATCCAACTTGTGCGCGGCAAGCACTACGCCGAGATCGCACAGAATCAGCGGATCAGGCTCTTACCCATCAGCGCGCCGCGGGGAGTGATATTTGATCGCAACGGCCGTCCGCTGGTCGACTCGCGTCCAATCTACAACGTCATTCTTTCCCGCGAAGACATAAAAGATCGCGACCTGCTTTCACTTGTCACCCCGTTAGCGGAATCTCTGGGCGTGGATTCGGAGATACTTCGGGAGCAGTTTCAACAGATAAGTTCGCAGCCGGCGTTCGAGTCCATTTTGGTGAAGCAGGACGCTAACCCAGGAGATATTGCCTGGGTTGAAGCTCACGAGCTGGAGTATCCGGAGTTGCGAGTCGAGCAACAGCCGCAGCGCCGTTACCCCGCTGATGGTTTCCTCGCTCACGTGCTTGGCTACGTGCAGGAGATTGGCCCGGATCAGTTAAAACAAGCTTCGTACAGGGACAAAGGGTTGAAGCCGGGGGACGTAATTGGTCAAAGCGGGCTCGAACAATCCTACGACGATTACCTGCGCGGCAAGGACGGCTATCGAAAAGTTGTAGTAGACAGTCGCGGGCGCATCCAGGATGAGATCGAAACTGTCCTTCCTCAGCCTGGGCAAGACCTTGTCTCCACAATTGATTCAGATTTGCAAATGGCCGCGGAGGAAGAACTGAAAAAGTCGCCTCATGGCCGCGGTGTCATCATCTCAATGGATCCCAACAATGGGGAGATCCTCGCGCTGGCTTCGTATCCAACGTTTGATCCCAACCTGTTCTCTCAACGCATCGGCACGAAAGGTGGGCGCGCAGAATATGCAGCCCTGCTGAATGATCCGAAGAAACCTTTGATAAATCGGGCGATTCAGGGGCGTTTCCCGCCGGGCTCAACATGGAAGCCACTAATGGCCGTGGCCGGGCTACAGCAGGGCGCTATCAGCGTTGACGATTCCAATCTGGTTTGCGGCGGCGGCATCACGATAGGCAATAAGTTCACTCGCTGCATGGGAGGCAATCATGGTTCTCCCGGCGTTCATGTGGCGATCATGAAATCATGCGACGGCTACTTCTACCGCCTGGGCTTGAAGATGAAACTCGAAGGGATTCAAGCTATGGCCGAAGAGTTTGATCTAAACAAGCGGTCCGGCATCGACCTGCCGCAAGAGGTGATTAGCACAACGCCCTCGCGGGAGTTGAAAGCGCGTCTCTATCCCCGCGACCCCGAGTGGAAAGACATCGACACTGTGTACTCATCTTTTGGCCAGGGCCAGGATGTACTGACGCCCATCGCGCTCATTCGCGCCCACTCGGCGATCAGCATGGCTGGAAAGATGTACGTTCCCCACCTGCTAAAAGAATTGCGTCCAGTCCTCGAAGTCGGCAACGATCCGAGCAGTCTCGACTACCGTCCGGCGCGTCCCGCAAGAGCATTCGACCATCCTGAACCCAAGGATCTTCGGGTTCCTCATGACCAAAATGAAACGGTCGTGAAAGCCATGTGGGGAGTCGTTAATGAAGCGGGCACCGCAACCGGCATCAGAATGGCTGGTTTTGATATCGCCGGCAAAACCGGTACGGCGCAGGTTGTCAGCCTGGGCAAGGATGTTGGCGTCAACAAGGACCATTCATGGTTCGTCTCGTTTGCGCCCGCCTACAAGCCGGAAATCGCCGTCGTTGCTTTGATCGAAAACGCGGGACTGGGCTCACGCTTCGGAGCGCCATCAGTACGCGCCATATACGACGTTTATTACCGGAAGACTCGCGGCGAGCAAGCGCCGGGCGCTTTGCCAGTTGCCAGGACACCGAAACCGAGTAAGCCCCAGCCTAAGAAACCAAACCCAGAGATCGCTCGCGTACAATAAAGAAGTCCTGAGTTCTGAGTCCTGAGTACTGAGTGAATGATTTGCTTTTACTCAGAACTCAGGACTGGGGACTCAATACTTAAAGAACATGGTAGCAAGAATTCCAAAACGAGGGTTGCGAGACTTCGACTGGCTCCTGGCATTTCTGGCCATCGGTCTCGTCTGTTTTGGCACCATCCAAATTCGCTATGCGCAACCCACGCAAAACTACTGGGTGAAGCAGCTCATTGGTCTTGGGATTGCGCTGGTGGCGATGCTGGCCGTCGCTTTCAATGATTATCGCAAACTCATCAACATCGCCCCGGCGTTCTACATCTTTGGTTTACTGCTGCTGGTGATCGTCCTGATTCCCGGTATCGGCCTAAAAATTAACGGGCAGCGGGCCTGGATTAGAGTGCCGGGCATCGGACAGTTTCAGCCGTCGGAGTTTGTCAAAGTAACGACCGCGATGATGCTGGCGCGATATTTCGGCAGGCACAGAGTAGGCACCCTGACACTCAGAGAAGTGGCCGTGGGTTGTCTGATCCTGGGTTTGCCGATCTTTTTGATTCTGCTTGAGCATGACGTCGGTTCGGTAATTACCTACATCCCAATCCTGGTCAGTGTGCTTTTTCTTTCCGGCATAAAGATCCGCTACGTCGTAGCTGCCGTGGTTCTGGGAGTGGTCTTCCTGCCCGTCGCTTATTGGATAGGGGTTAAAACTCATCTGGTGAAGAACTACCAGCAGGAGCGCATTAATGTAATCCTCGACCCGGAAAAGGCCGATCGGCGCGGGTTTGGTTACAACACCTGGCAATCAATTCTGACGGTTGGCGAGGGTGGACTTCTGGGGGCTGACACTTCGCAAGGACACTCGCAAAGCAGCCTGAAATTTCTACCCGAACCTCATACTGATTTCATTTTTGCGGTGACGGCGGGTCACTCCGGCTTCATAGGTTGTACCCTGGTACTCTTAGCCTATGGCATTCTCCTCTTCCGACTGGTCGCCGGCGCCCGACGCGCTCCCGATCGGATGGGTATGCTGGTGATTATGGCTATTGTGGGGGGGCTCACCTGTCAGATCTTTATTAACATCGGGATGGAGCTGGGAATATTGCCGGTCATCGGGGTGCCGCTCCCGTTAATGAGCGCCGGTCTGGCATCGCTCATCGCCACCTTTATCGCTA
>DATKIS010000258.1:0-8095 GCA_035543975.1 Pyrinomonadaceae bacterium | reverse complement strand
ACCCGGTAGACTTTAGTTCACCGAAATTTGCGGCCTCCCACCGATCTCAACGTTTGAGAGCGGTTCTGCCGTAAATTCTTTCTCAGCAAAATTCAGGTTTGAGCGTTAATTGGCGATGCTCTACTCGGAAACCTATCCTTTAGACGAGCAGAACGAGTTCGTCTCGGCTGGCCCAGCCATGGCTGTGGTCGCTCTCAGTCACACTCCGGCTGAGCGGCGCCTCTACCTGGCCATGCTCAGCCGCGACCAGTTCAAGTGAAGCTGTGTCAGAGACCCCTACCGACAGGCAGTTCGGTGCCTTCACGGTGCGACGAGTAAAGGATTTGGCAGGCAGTCAGAGCCTCAGCACGATCAGGAGGGACTCGAAAGTTTAGTGGCCAGGCTGAGTTTGGAACGTGACTCCGGCAACAACACCGGCAGGACCGAGGGGGACCGCCGGCGGGGGGTGGCGTATCGCGTCGTCGCTCCCGAGGAGATTATCAGGCGGCGCTACCAGCGAGGTCTCGACTCTCTCGCAGGCATAAGCGACAGCCTGCGGCCTCATCACCCTTCTTTTGAGAGGGTGATGCAACGGGTTTTGGCAAACGAGACCTTAAGCCATCGCGAAGCCCAGGTAGCCCTTTGTTGTATCGAGGGGCTGACCAACGCCGAGATTGGCACGCGGTTGCGGGTAACGGAGCCGACGGTGAAATTTCACTTGAGAAACGTATTCCTGAAGTTTGGGGTGAGACGCCGCGCGGAACTCATATCGCCCTTGCTGTTATGAAACGCAGCTTTTGGTCACTACCAGATATACCCAGCTTCCGAAACCCATATTTAGGCTCTCGAATTTGCTGGGTTCACAGTTTTAGTTCGGAATTTCTTTGAAAATCTGACGCCGCCTCGCATCAAAGGCTTCCCCACGGGGTAACTTGTGTTAGCCGTTTCGCACTGAAAGTAGCGAAATGAATCAAACATAAAGGGCGGGAGTGTGTCTGGATGGCAGCGAAATCTGGCCCGAAGGCTCGGCGAAGGTTGTGGGCGAGGCCTAACCTGGTGAAAAATGGTCAAAACATTTGCGAAGCATCAGGTAGTTGAATCCAGATGAGTGCCAACAAAGACAAGAAAAAGAAGAAAAAGAAGAAGACCGCCCTTGTGATCTGCCGCGATCGCAAGCAGTTTTGGACAACCCAAACACAGTTTTGGCAGTGGGTGAGGGAAGGGGTCATCACTAAAACCGACGATAGCCCCCTGACCGGCACCTTTAAACGAGAGCACGAGGAACTCCTCGTTCTCTTGAGTAATACAGTTTTGAACCTGGCCCACCCGAATCACATGCGCGAGGCATTGCTGTCGCGCCGAGTGGGACTGGCGAGGAAGTAGGAACGGATTATGGTGGCTGAAGCTAATAACGGACCGAGGAAATCAATACTCACCGGTGATAATGGATTGACGTTCTCTGTGCCGCCTCAGTGTCCTCAGCGCCTCTGTGGTGGATCTTCTTCCCCAGAGTCCACCACCGAGGCAGAGAGAGCCCGCGAAGTAGTCGTGCGGCTGGTAGTCTTGACACTCGCCCTGCTTGCCATGGCCGTGTCGACTATCGCGCAACAGAACACGACGGCAAACCTCGCAGCGAATGCGAACCAACCTGCAACCACATCGTCGAAAGCAGAGGATGATCGCTACCGCATCGGTCCGGGCGACCTGCTGGATATTCGCTTCGTTAACCGCCCTAACCTATCTCGTGATTCGGTGCGCGTCGAAGGCAACGGCATGATTCGGATGCCCCTGATCGATACCGAGATTCAGGCAGCCTGCAAAACGGAAGGCGAGCTGGCCAAAGAGATTTCAGGGAGATACCTGAAGTTTTACCGTAATCCGCAGGTTGATGTCTTCGTTAAGGAATACCGGTCGGTCACGGTGTCGATCATCGGCTTTGTAGGCGAACAAGGCCGGTTTCAACTACAGCGCCGGATCCGGCTGCTCGAGTTGCTCACCTACGCCAAGGGAACCAGCGAAAAAGCGGGACAGACAATAAACGTTATCCGCTCGGCCCCGGTTATTGCGTGCCAACAACCAGGCACCGAATCGGAAGACCTGGCGTTTTCCAATTACAAGCTCAGCGATACGATTGCCGGCAAGCCTGAAGCAAACCCCTACCTGCAAGCGAATGACATCGTCACGGTTCCCGAGGCCGAACAGGTTTACGTGGTTGGGAATGTCATGTCACCACGGGCAATTTCTTTGAGTGAGCCGATTACCCTCACACAGGCTATCGCCATGGCTGGCGGTGTGGCCAAAGACAGCAAGAAAGACAAGATTCGAATTGTTCGACAGGAAGCCAACAGTCAAACCAAACGAGAGATCATGGTCGACCTCGTGGCCATTGAGAAAAAGCGGGCTGAAGACATTGCCCTGCTTCCGAATGACGTCGTCCACGTCCAAACCTCGGAAGCGAAGAGCTTACTACGCAGCCTGATCGGTGGCGGCGCGCAGTCAATTACCCAGCTCCCAGTGAGGGTGATTCCGTAGGACGACCGAGGACCGACGACCGAGGACCGAGGACCGAGTACCGATGAACGGGCGGTCAACGGTCGGCCGTCGTCGGTCCTCTTAACGGGCGGTCAACGGTCGGCCGTCGTCGGTCCTCTTAACAGACCGTCGTCCGTTCTCTGCGTCATCTCGTGCCCTACAAATTTCAAGGCCTTGAGATTTACCGGCTTGCACTCGACTATGTTGACTCGATCTATGGGCTGGCTGAGAAGTTACCCAGGAGCGAAGACTTTAACCTCAAGTCGCAGATTACCAGGGCCGCGACCTCAGTAGTTCTAAATATTGCCGAAGGTTCGACGAGTCAAAGCGATCCAGAACAGTCCAGATTTCTCGGAATGTCATTGCGCTCTCTAATTGAAACCGTCGCCTGTCAAGACTTGATCGAACGCAGAAGATATCTCACAAGCGATGAACTTCTTTCGTCTCGAGAACTGGGTCGGGAACTCTTCGCAAAGATTCAGTCTATGAAGCGATTCCTAAGCCACAGCCAAGTCACAAAATAATCCGGCGGTCACTCGGCGGTCGTCCGTCGTCGGTCCAATCCAGAAATTCCCATGAACGAAATAACTAAACGAGACGTCGAGCCCACATCGCTCGACCGACCCCACGACTACGGCCGCAATCCGCACTCTTACAATTACGGCGTCGACCCGAATGCGGAGACTGAGGTCCATCTGCTCGACTATTGGCGGGCGGTGCGCAAGCGCTTATGGCTAGTGGTCGGTATTGTGATGATCGTCACGATGCTTGCCGTGCTCTATGTAGCGCGCAAGCCGGATATTTACCAGGCCAGCGCCCGGGTACAGGTTAATCTGGAGAACAACGCGGAACTCGTCGGCAGCAAGACGCCTTACGTCTTTGGCCCCACCAACGATCCGGTTTACTTCAATACGCAACTCCAAATCCTTGGCAGCCCCGGTCTCATGCGCCGCGTGGTCAAGACTCTTGATTTGGAACACAATCCAAGCTTTTTCAAAGGAAACTCCACCCAGAAAAGAACCACCTGGCAAACCATGAAGCGCATGGTGGGTTTCGGCCCGCCCGAAAAGTTGGGGTCAACTCCTCAGCCGAGAAATGAACTGCAACTGGATACCCCGGTGGCCTCCACCAGCGGCCACGAAGACCTAGCCGAAGCCAAGCGCCTGGCTCCCTTCGTCTTGTCCGTTATCGGAGGATTGAAGGTTGACCCGGTGAAGGAGACGCGCGGAGTTTACAAGGAAACCCGCCTCATCGACATCACGTTCACCCACACGGATCCGGAGGTCGCCTCAAAGGTGGTCAACGCCATCGCCGACACCTATGTCTACAACAACCTGGAAAAGAAGAGCGAAACCAACGCCACCACCGGCGACTTTTTGCAAAAGCGTATCGCGGACCTGCAGCAGCAAATTCGGGGTGATGAAGAGCGCCTGGTTAACTACGCCAAGACCAACCAGATAATTTCCCTGGACGCGAACCAAAATACCGTCGTCGAGCGACTTGCTGCGCTAAACCGGCAATTGGTAGAAGCTGAGAAAGACCGCATCGATGCCGAGAGCAAATACAGCAGCGCCAAAGGCCCGGGCAAGGCCGGCTCGCTGGTGGATGCCGACGAAAAGCGTCTGGCGGATCTGGAGTCGAAGCTGGCCGAGTTGCGGCAGAAGCGCAGTCAATTGCTGGTTGAAGCCACCGAAGAAGCCCCCGAGGTAAAGGAAGTCGAACCGCAGATTCGCGAGCTGGAGGGCCAGATTAAAGACCTCCGCAGTCAAAAGAGCACCACGCTGCTGACCAATCTGGAGACGCGTTACCGCGAGACCATGGGAAGGGAGCAGGCCCTGCGGAAATCTTTTGAGCAGCAGCGCGCCCGGACTGTCACCCAAAATGAGGCCGCGATTAACTACCGCATAATTCAGCAGGAGATCGAGACCAACAAGACCCTGCTCGATAACCTCCTGCAGCGCTCCAAAGAAAACGACGTAATCATGGCGAGCAAGCCAAACAATGTCTCGATTGTCGATTACGCCCTGGCGCCCGATTTCCCTATTGGTCCAAATCGCATGCGCACAGTTTTGATGGCCCTGTTTCTCTCGCTGGCCCTGGGCGTAGGCCTGGCGCTGCTGCTCGAATACCTCGACGATTCGGTTCACTCAACCGAAGACGTTGAGCGCTTACTAAACCTGCCCGCGCTTGCTGTGATCCCGTCAATTGGTGGAGCTGGTAAGCGCCGCCGGTTGGCCGCCGCAGGTGCGCTACAAAGACGCAACGGGCAAATGGCTGAGAGCCCGGAACTGCTTATCAATGTCGATGGCCAGTCACCGCTGGCTGAATCCTACCGGCACTTACGCACTTCTGTGCTTCTTTCAACCGCCGGGCGTGCGCCGAAATCCCTCTTGGTGACTTCCAGCCTCCCCAGCGAAGGCAAGACCACCACAGCCGTCAACACTGCCATCAGCCTAGCCCAGACTGGCGCCAGCGTGGTGATAGTTGATGCCGACATGAGGCGTCCCAGACTGCGTTCGATCTTCGGCCTCTCTGATCGATTAGGCCTGAGTTCAATCCTCTCGAGCGACGCAACTGGGGCGGACATGTTGGCGATGGTCACCAAAGACGAGACTACCGGACTCGGAGTATTAACTGCAGGTCCAGTGCCGCCAAACCCGGCTGAACTGTTGGGCTCTGAGCAGATGCGGCTTCTACTCGGTGTGCTGGAAGCTGAATTCACTCATGTCGTCGTTGACTCGCCACCCATCAGTTCTTTCACCGACGGAGTTTTAATCTCGTCTATGGTCGATGGGGTTCTCCTGGTCGTTCATGGCGGTAAGAGCTCGCGCCACGTGGTGAGGCGTTCGCGGCAACTCCTCCAGGACGTGGGCGCCAAGATTTTCGGCGTCGTGCTCAACAAGGTCAACCCCCATTCCCAGGATTACTATTACTACTACAAAGGTTACTACGGCGCACGCAGCTATACCGGCGACGTGCAGGACGAGACTGAGAGCGCTACGCCCGCGACCGGAACGCTGAATCGATAGGTCACAGGGAAGAGGGTAATCGATAAAGGGACATTCGCCCCTCCTGCTTTTGCCTCGCCCTGCTTTTCTCTTTAAATCCAAATTTACTTAGGCTGCGGTTGTGGCCATGACGTCTCGCGTTATCCAACTCAATTGATACAGGTTTCACCTTCCGCGCTTTCCCATCTTAAAACTGCAGATGTCGCCCACGCCTCCCGCAAGTGGGGGCACTGGGCTAGCCTCATCAGCCGCTTCTTGGCCGGGCAGGGGATAGTTCAGCTTCTGAATCTTATTACTGGATTCCTTCTATTGCGTTGGATGAGCGTCGAATCCTACGCGCAGTTCAGTATCGCTTTCGGCTTCCAGACGACTCTCACTTGGTTGGTGGACTTAGGCACTGCCGGGTCGATTGTCGCTTTGGTGGGAAACCGCGTGGACGATAAAGAAGTAATCGGAAAGTATATCCGCGCCGCAAAACACTTGCGTCACCGACTGCTAATCGTCGCTATCCCGATTGCCGCTGTCGTATTTTGGGTCCTTACCTCCAGGCATCAGTGGTCGGGGACGTTGAGAGTTTTGCTCTTCCTGTCGGTCGTCGGAACACTGCTGTTTCAGGGTTGGACACTATTTTATTCGACCCCACTACTAATCAACCAGAACATCGGATCATATTATAAACCGCAAGTGATAGGTTCGATCTGGCGCCTGGTTGTTTGCTTAGTCCTGAAAGCAAGTGCAGCTTTGTTTGCCTGGACTACGGCCTGGGTCGGCGCGGGCACAGTCTTACTCCAGGGGCTAATCTATCGCAAACAAGCGCGAGCCTTGGTTGTTGAGCCAGGAAAAAGCGATCCGGTTCTCAACACGGAAATGCTGCGCTATCTTGCTCCCGCGATGCCGTGGGTAATCTTCACGGCTTTCCAGGGACAGATCTCACTATTTGTAATTACCTGGTTTGGGCAAACGCGAAACGTCGCCGAGATCGCCGCGCTCGGACGCGTGGGTCAGCTGTTTCTTCTATTGGGAATGGCTAACGCGGTGGTAATTTCCCCGTTCATCGCAAGGTTGCAGCCCGAGCAACTTTTGAGACGGTATCTTCAGATCGCAGGCTGCGCGCTCCTAATTGCTTCGACCTTGTGCGTCGCAGCTTTCCTGTTTCCTCAACCGCTTCTCTGGTTGCTTGGTCCCAAGTATGAAAATCTGACTAGAGAAATTGGCTGGGCCGTAGCCGGCTCATGTGTGGGATACGTGGGGTCTGTATTGCTGGTAATGCACAATGCTCGCAAGTGGATCTATTGGTGGTGGAGCACTACCCACATCGCGGTACTGCTCATTGCTCAAATAGCTTGTGTGTTCCTACTAAATTTAGCTTCGACCCGAGATGTGCTTTATTTTTTCTTGATTATAAATCTGACCGCTTTATTCGTTCTCGTGATGGTCGGCGTTTATGGGTTTGCTTATGGTCCACCTAAGAGACTCAGAAGTGTTGAAGTTGTGACAAGCCTTGAAGGATAGTAGTGCAATCAGCGGGTTCGAGAATCCGAAGTCGGGACGGCCAATGATGTGGGGCCAATCAGCAAAGAGCCTGGCCTTCAGAGTTGCGAGAAAGACGTCGCCTCTATTCATACCGCGAAGGCTCAAGCTGCCGTTTGACTACTGGTTGCACATGCTCGAAGGCTCCCTTCCGAACGAGCTTCGCTTTCTCCACCGCATCGTTGGCGGCGGCGATGTCGCAATTGACGTAGGCGCCAACCAGGGCTTGTACTCCTACAATCTTTCAAAACGATTCTGCAAGGTTTATGCATTCGAAATAAATCCCGAGCTTACAAAGGACCTCGAAGCGTATAACCCGGGCAATATTGAGGTAATTAATAAGGGGTTATCGTCCCGCGAAGGCGAGGCCGTCCTCTATATCCCAGAATCGGAGGGTCAGTCGCTAACGGGTTGGGCCAGCCTTACTCCCAACAACTGTCCCGATACGCAAGAACATACTACAAAGCAATGTCAAATCTATCCCTTGGACAGCTTCAACATCGAGCGGGTGGCGTTTATAAAAATCGATGTGGAAGGTCATGAAATCGAGGTACTAAAAGGTGGAGTAGACACCTTACGGCGCTGTGGCCCAATCGTCCTCGTGGAAATCAAGTCTCACAATATCGCAGAGGCTTTTTCGCTATTCTCCGATATGGGATATGAGGAGCGGAAGCTTGAAAGCTTTGCCAACGCTACGAAAACTGATGAAGAAAACTACATCTTCGTGCCGAAGATGCGCAGTGGTTCTAATTAGAGCATACCTGCCACAGGACCTGGATTTCGGGTGTCCACCTTCCGCTTCGAGTCGCGCGTATTGCGTAAAGGCTCTCCAGTGAGTGCGGAGTAACACCGCGTTTGCATCTCACGGTCAATGCGTAATCCTTTGAAACACACGCTGAGACAACATTACGTTCCGTTGGTTGTAAACCCTAAAGCTCTCAGGTTTACGAGGCATCCTCTCTTTAAGTTGATTGGCTTGCGGCGGGCTATCGCAGATCATTCCGAAGCTGAAGAGTTGATGCTTACCAAATATGCAAAAGGTCGTA
>DATKIS010000257.1:0-7102 GCA_035543975.1 Pyrinomonadaceae bacterium | reverse complement strand
GCGATCGAGCATCTCCTGAAACATGTCGAAGCTCTGTTTCTTATATTCAACCAACGGGTCTTTCTGGCCATAGCCCACCAGACCGATTCCCTGCTTTAAATGATCGAGCGATAGCAGGTGATCTTTCCACTGCGCATCGATAATGTTGAGCATGATGATGCGCTCATATGTCCGCATCGCCTCGGCGCCGATTTGCTGCTCTTTGCCGGAATACTTAACTTTAAGTTTCTCCCAAACCGTCTCGACCACTTCGTCCGACGTCATGTTTGGCAGGTCGAGGCGTTCGCCATCTACGTCAAGATCGTAGATGGTCTTGATCTGGATCTTATAGTTCTCGATATCCCAATCATCGGGCGAAGCGTTGGGATTGAGATATTGTTTCGTTAAATCCGAAAGCAGGTCATAAGCAACTCCGGCCGACGGCGGATCGCCCATTAAATAATCACGCTGATCCGGCTCCTCCATCAACTGGCGGCGCAATCCATAAATCGTTTCGCGCTGCTTGTTCATGACGTCGTCGTATTCGAGCAAGTGTTTGCGTGATTCGAAGTTTCGCCCCTCCACGGATTTCTGCGCCGACTCAATCCGCTTCGAAACCATCTTGGATTCAATGGCCACGCCCTTTTCCATTCCCAGTCGCTGCATCAGAGCCTTGACCTTATCACCAGCAAAGATGCGCATGAGGTCGTCTTCAAGCGAAAGGAAAAAGCGTGAAGAACCGGGGTCACCCTGGCGGCCGGCGCGTCCGCGCAGCTGATTGTCGATACGTCGCGATTCGTGGCGTTCGGTACCGAGAATGTGGAGTCCGCCAATTCCTACTACCTCTTTGTGCTCCTCTTCGACAATCCTCCTGGCGCGAGCGAATGCCTCGGCCCACTGCTCCTCGGTTGCCTCATCGGGGTCGATCTCGTCTATCTTGAGAAACTCCCGCGCCATGAAATCCGGGTTGCCGCCCAACAGAATGTCGGTGCCGCGTCCAGCCATGTTGGTAGCAATGGTGACTGCGCCCTTGCGCCCTGCTTGCGCAACAATCTCTGCTTCGCGTTCGTGATACTTAGCGTTCAAGACATTGTGGGGCACCGCTTCCCGCTGAAGCTTGCGCGCGATAAGTTCGGAGTTCTCAACTGACACCGTACCGACCAGGGTCGGCTGGCCACGGTCGTAGCAGTCTTTGATTTCTTCAACGACGGCGTCCCACTTCTCCGGCAACGTGCGATAAATCATGTCTGAAAAATCGCTGCGAACCATGGGCATGTGCGTAGGGATGACCATCACATCCAGCTTATAGGTTGACTGAAACTCAGCAGCTTCGGTTTCCGCGGTCCCGGTCATCCCAGAGAGCTTTTCGTACAAGCGGAAATAATTTTGCAAGGTGATGGTCGCAAGGGTTTGGTTTTCCTTCTCTATCTTGACGCCCTCTTTAGCTTCCACCGCCTGGTGCAATCCGTCAGACCACCGACGACCTTTCATTAGGCGGCCGGTGAAATCGTCAACGATGATTACCTCGCCTTCCTGAACCACGTATTGGTGGTCAAGTCTATAGAGCGTGTGCGCTTTGAGGGCCTGCTCAACGCAATGGAGCAGCTCCATGTTTGAAGGGTCGTAGAGATTCCCAACTGCCAAAAGTCGTTCAGCTTTATCGACGCCTTCTTCGGTAAGGACGGCGGTGTGCTGTCGTTCGTCAACCACGTAGTCGCCGGTCTTCTTGCCGTCGATCTCTTCGCCTTTGCGCAATTGTGGGATGATTGCGTCAGCCTTGTAATACTTGTCGGTCGCCTCGTCCGACGGTCCGGAGATGATCAGAGGGGTGCGAGCTTCGTCGATCAGAATGGAATCCACTTCGTCCACGACCGCGAAGTAGTGGCCTCGCTGGACGCAGGTGGCGAGGTCAAACTTCATGTTGTCGCGCAGGTAGTCGAAGCCAAACTCGTTATTAGTGCCGTAGGTAATGTCGGAGGCGTAGGCCGTTTGCCGCTCGAAATCGTCCATGTCGTTTTGGATACAACCGACTTCGAGTCCGAGGAAGCGATGGATCTGCCCCATCCATTCGGCGTCGCGAGAAGCAAGATAATCATTCACGGTGATCACATGAACACCGCCGCGGCCCGTCAACGCATTCAAGTATGAAGGAAGTGTGGCGACCAGGGTTTTGCCTTCGCCGGTGCGCATCTCAGCGATCCTGCCCTGATGCAAAACGATGCCGCCAATTAGCTGAACATCGAAATGCCGCATGCCAGTCGTCCGTACGCTGCCCTCTCTAACGATGGCAAAAGCCTCGGGCAGAATCTCATCGAGGGCCTCACGTTCACGACGTTTGCGGTCCTCTTTATCGGTTACACCCTCAACCGCTCGCTGTAGCTGCTCCTTGAATTCCGCCGTACGCGCCCTGAGTTGCTCGTCAGACAGTTTCTTTATTGCCGGTTCAAGCGCGTTGATTTGGTCAACGATCGGCTGAATTGACTTGAGGTATCGCTGATTGCTGCTACCGAATACTTTGGTTAATAATTTATCGACGCCCATACACTTAATAATCCTATTCTCAAAACGCCACCTTCAATTAACGGCGACTACTTTAATTGTCTGGTCAGTTTTTTGATTTTAGTTGAGTGGTTGGGGCGAGGCAAGCGAACCTATCTTCCTGACAGTTTGAGTCTGGCGGCCTACCAGATGAACAGCCGCACGCACTCTCGTCACTTTGGTTAACGCATCCAGCCACCGCGTTTACCACTAATCACGACGCTAACTGCTTCTTGATCAAATCAACCACCGCCTGCCGCGGCATTGTGAAATTGAAGATAATCTTCTTGCCGTTTTGCTCGGCGCTGGTATTTCTCAGTAGTACTTCTTCGTCTTTACCCTGGCGCGACTCAGCCCCGATAACCAACGCAGCGTTGAACCCCTTCGTCAGCACACGGGCGCTGTCATCCGAGGATGCCTCCGACTCGACTGACGCCAGAACTTCACTTTCGCCTTGCTTCACGGTGAACACCACCTTGGAGCCCGGGTTGTCTTTGTCGAGCGGCTTCAAATAGATCAGAAAACCGCTATCGTTCAGGGCGGATATCATCTCACCAAACAGTTCGACCAGATTAGGGTCACCGGCCTTTTTGGTAAACCGGGCATTCTTCAGTTTGCCGTGTTCATCGAGTTCGGCTTCGACCACGATCTCGAAAGGCTTATCCAGATCCAGTTTGCCCTGTAGTTTCATTTCGTTGGCGAGGGCTGCAAAGTCTTTCAGGGCCTTCTTATTAATCTCGCCTTCCTTGGGTAACTCGATATTGTTGCTGGCTGCGGTCTTTTCAAGCTCCGCCTGCGCTTCCTCGGGTGTGCGGGTCTTCTGTCCCGGAGTGGGGCTGGGACTAGCATTAGCCTGGGCTACCGGCGATTGCTGAGTAACAGGCAGAGGCGTAGCTGTTGGCATAGGGCTGGGCAGTGAAGACGGCGGAGGTGTTGCTTGCGACACGGGAGGCGCCCCAGGGGTAAAAACCATGGGTGCCGGGGGTGGCAGGGCCGCTAGCTGCGATTCGGAAGCAAAATAGCCGTCGGGATACCGAAACTTATTGCTGGTTAGTTCCACCATCTGGACGTCGTCGCCAATTTCGGTTTTCACATACGGTTTATCGACGAACCTGGTGTCCGAGAACAGAACCGCAATATTGAAGGCATCTCTGACGCCCGGAATATAGAGAACGCATAAAACACCCAGCAAATGCACGACCAGCGAACCCTCCAACAGCCAACAGATAATCGGCCACCGACGTTCCTTGTTAACTTCGAAATTTGAGAAAAGCTCAGCCATAACTCGTTAGAAAACGCTATTTAATATTTTATGTTCCCTGTCTTAGACGATCCACACAGCCAAAGTGTTGCGAACTCATCATAAGAAACTATACGTTAACACTTCGCGGGCAGGCGCCTCAAAGATAGAATGAATCCATGCGTCGTTCCGGGGACAGGGTTTTCAACAAGAAGCGTCGATCTGGCGGTAAAAACCGCTTTGATAAACCGAGTCAGAAGTCGGACGCCATTCGGACCGATTCCCGGGCCCAATCCACCCTTCCTGGCGAAGTCCCTTCCCAATCCCGCGAACTCAAACGGTTGTTGCAAGGTATCGGTACGCCGACCGGAAAACCCTTCCAGCCCGATCCTTTTCAGTTGGAGGCTCTTGCAGCAGTTGAGTTTGAAGATGTGCTGGTTACGGCGCCCACCGGTAGCGGCAAGACCTGGATCGCTCGCGAGGAGATTCGGCGCCTGCTGGATGCCGGCCGTCGCGCCTGGTACACGACCCCGCTCAAAGCGCTAACCAATTCAAAGTACCAGGAGTTTACTGACGAATTTGGCGCCGACCGCGTAGGGATACTAACGGGCGATCGCAAAGACAATCCTGATGCCCAACTGATCGTCGGCACCACCGAGATATATCGCAACCAGCTTTTTGACTCTCTACGCGGCGGCAGTGACGTAGATGCCGACCTTGTAGTGCTTGATGAAGCCCACTACCTGTCTGACCCGGACCGTGGCCACGTCTGGGAAGAAGCGATCATCCTGACGCCCCCGCGGATTCGGTTGCTCCTGCTGTCGGCGACCATTGGCAATGCAGGGGAGTTTGCGGCCTGGATTGAGGAAGTGCGCGGCGTTCGCTGTGGTGTGATTACGCGTCCGGGGGCAAGGCCGGTCCCTTTGCGCGCGGCGATGCTATTGCCTGACAAGCGGCTGCTGCCGTTAGTGAACGATTACGGAAAACTAAATCCTGAAATTGCCCATCTGTTGGAGGAAACTGCCAAGGCGCCCAGATCGCCGCGACGAAGATGGTAGAACTACGATCCACTAAACCACCCCGAAGCTACACGAAAAGGATTCGAGCAGGTTCGGGTAACTTCGTGGGTCGGATTTGCCCTTAACCAACTATGAAGCTTCACATGCCTGAGATGCCGCCCGCAAGTCTGTTAGCGACGCTGGGATCCTACAACCTGCTGCCGGCCATTGTATTTCTGCCAACCAGGCGTCGCTGCGACCAGGCCGCCTCAGAGGCTGCGCTGATGCGTCGCGATTCCGACAATCAGCGGCGCGAAGCGCGGCGCGATCTGATGCGCAGCGTCGTCGAACTCCATCCCGAAATCCGCAACCATCGTCACTGGGACACCATCATCAGAGGCGGTGTCGCTTCCCATCACGCCGGGCACATTCCCGCATGGAAACTAGTTATTGAAAAGTTGATGAGTGCGGGTTTGCTCGACGCGATCTTCGCCACTTCCACAGTAGCGGCCGGTGTTGATTTCCCCGCCCGAACAGTGGTCCTGACCGTGGCAGACACGCGCACCGGCAGCGGTTGGCGTCAATTGGGTGCCTCTGAACTCCAACAGATGACTGGCCGGGCCGGCAGGCGAGGTCGAGACAATGTCGGCTTCGTAGTTGTAGCTCCGGGCTTGCATCAGGACCCGAAAAGGATTGCCGAACTGTTGGGGGCGACACCCGATCCTTTGGTCTCACAGTTTCGTTCCACTTACACGACGCTGCTCAATTTGCTGGATGCCTACGGAAACTTCGGGCAAATCCGGGAGATTGCCGAAAGGAGTTTTGCTCATCGTGAGGCCGCCCTGCAGATTGCCAGGCTGCAAAAGGCCCAGGAAGAGAGCGAACAGAGAATCATCGACAAGCTGAAAGAGGCCGGCTGTGATTTGCCGCTGGCTACTGTGATGGGGTTTGAGAGGCTGGTGAGCGCGCGGGCGCGTCTGCACGAGGCGAAGCCGCATTCCAGAGCAGAGGTTTTGTATCAATGGCTGGATGAAGTGGTCCAGCCCGGACGGATTGTCGGCATTGGCCGCAGTGGCCGGCGCTTGGTGCTGATCACGGAGAAACGATCCGGGAACGTTCGCGGCGTGCGTGAAGACGGACGCACCGCCAGTTTCTCACTGGAACGCATCGGTCGCGTCTATGAACCTTTCTACCGGCTGAAAGAGGATTTGATCGATGACGCGTTTGAGGATGTGCGCAAACGCGCCCGGGAGTTGGTAATTGCTGAACCACGATTGCGCGACGCTCACGCTGAAGGTAGTGAGGTGTTGAGTTTTCTGGACGATCGAATCGAGACCATACTGCCTGCCCATTTCAGTCCAGAAGAGCAGTTGAAGTGCACGCAGACGCTGTGGAGCCTTCTGGACGACGCAGCCGATCTGCAACGCGCCACCAGGCGAATCGAACATTTGCGCGACCAGGTTTGGGAACCTTTTCATCAGCGAGCGCGCGTGCTGGCAGTGTTCGGCTATCTTGATTTCGGGGCTGAGAAGATAACCGAACGGGGACGATGGCTGGCGGATTTGCACGTTGACCGCCCGTTGTTGGTAGGCGAGGCCCTCGAAAGCGGCTTGTTGAGTTCGCTGGATTTTTCCCGGATGGCCGGGGTGATGGCAGGATTGACCGGCGATGAAGAGCGCGATTATGGCCAGATAGAGTTGGAGGATGGACTGGTCCAGGCCCTGGCGCAGTTTGAAGACGTTGGGTTCAAGGTTTCAACTGAAGAATGGAAATTCGCCATCGAGCCGGCGCCCGAGCTTAACTTTTCCGCCGCCGCCGCGGCAGCCAGATGGGCCACCGGGGCCGAATGGACCACGCTGGTTTATGAAACCAGGGCTGAGGAGGGCGATCTATTCCGCATGCTGTCCCGGACCGGCGAAGCCTTACTCCAGGTAGCCGGATTGCGAAAGACCCACCCTGAAGCCGCAAGAATTGCCGCGATCGCCGCGGATGCTGTCTTGAGGGAGCCAGTCAGGTAAGACAGGCACCTTACTGAGAATTGTTTCGTATAGGTTCGAGTAATTTCGTGGATCGTACGATTGGGATTCACGCTGATACGATCCCCTAAATAATCCAAAGAACACGAATCAGACTGCTTGGGCAAAGCCTCCTTAATTGTGCATTACTACGATTTGTCGGTATTAGTAGCGCGCCAGTCTCATCTTGGCTAGAATGCCCCACTCAGGCTAAGCGCGAAGAGTTTTCCCTTCACGAAGATCCACTCCAGAAGAACTGTCGCAGGTGAATTGCTGCAAGAGAGAACGCCTTGGTTGAGGAGGAATCGTAATGGACTACTCCAAGATAAAAC
>DATKIS010000256.1:0-2432 GCA_035543975.1 Pyrinomonadaceae bacterium | reverse complement strand
TTGAGATCTGAGATTTGAGATCTGAAATCCGAGGATCTGAGATCTGACTGTCCGATTTGAATTTTATGAAGCTGGCTTTCTCTACACTCGGCTGTCCAAACTTTGACTTGGAAGACGTGGCGCGTGCGGCCCGCGAATACGGCTATGCGGCCGTGGAACTACGCGCGCTCGGCCGATCGCTCGATCTTCTGAGCCGCGCTGAGTTTCACCCGAGCGAAATCGCGCGAACGCGCGACTGGCTAATAGAACAGGGCGTGGCGGTCTGTTGTGTCGATACGTCGTGCTCCTTCGACTCGGTGGATGACGACGAGAGACTAAGACAAGTCGAGCTGGCCGTCAGCCACTGCGAATTAGCCGCAGCGCTGGGCTCCCGTCTCATCCGCGTCTTTCCAGACAAGGTGCCGCAGGGGTCGTCGTATGAAGAGACTCGCGACCGTATTGCAGAATCGCTCCGAAGTGTTGCGTTGCGCGCGCCCGAGGGCGTTCGCGTTGGCCTTGAAACGCACGGCGATTTCGCCAGCGGGCGCGCGAGCGCCGACATCATCCGGAGCGCCGACCACCCGAATCTTTACATCATCTGGGACGCTGCCAACTCGTTCGCAGCGGGTGAGCCCATCGAGGATTCTGCCGCGGCCGTCGCGCCTTATCTCGCACACGTTCACCTGCGCGATGCGCGGCCCGAAGGCGGCGAACACTGGACGCCGGTCCTGGCCGGGCGTGGGCTGGTCCCCTTCGCTGAAGTGGTCGCGGCGCTACAAGGTCTTCGTTACGACGGGTTCGTCAGTTTTGAATGGGAGAAATACTGGCACCCCGAAATCGAAGACCCCGAAGTGTCGCTACCCGACTTCGCTGGAGCGATGCGGAAGATTCTCGGCGAGGCTTTTGTACCACAATTCTGGAAAGTCATTTAACGCCGAAGGTGTTGGCTAATTCCAGCCCAGGGTTTCCTACCCTGGGTCAATCAGCCAACATTGATTTGTTACCCTGAAAGAGTTCCATCCGGTTCCTTAACTCTTTCAGCGTCAAAGAGAGTGCTAACCGCCTTGTTCCCCAGGGTAGGAAACCCTGGGCTGGAATTAGCGAACTCCGTCGGAGTTGAACTCAATTCCGAATCTTGAGCATTGCTTTGCACGAGGATTTTTGTGCAGGGATTCTCGGCCGAGAGGCGGCTACAGTTTAAGGTTTGGCATGACTGAAGAAAGCGAAAGCAATTTGGCGGAGGAGAAGCCTTCAGGTCATGACGCATCACGCCCGCGCGTGTTGTTGCTAACAAGTGATGCGTTGTTCCCGCACTTCTTTCCCAAGCATGTGCTGGCGCGGCTGGATGAAATAGGCGTGTGGGCGCACTTCGCCGGGCGCGAGGATTCAGAGGAGTTGCGCGAACATATCTCGCAATCGGACGCACTGCTGACAACCTGGCACACTCCATTCCTGCGGCTGGAGATGTTGGGAAGCCCCAGGCGGGTTCGGATAATCGCTCATTGCGGCGGCGAGTTGAAGGCCCGTATGGCAGAGGATGTAGTCGGGGCGTTGACGGTAACAAACGCCCCGGGGCCAATGGCCGCGCCGGTCGCCGAGATGGCCCTGGCGATGGTTCTAACCCTGGTCAGGAGACTGCCGGAGTATGACCGGGAGATGCGCGCCGGCGTCGTGCGCACGAACGAGTGGGTAAGCCATGGCGAGACAGTGCGCGAGCGCCGCGTGGGTATCGTAGGCTTCGGTCGTATCGGGCGCGCATTCGCGCGCATGATCGAGCCGCTCGGCGCGGAGCTTTACGTTGCCGACCCCTACTGCACCGAAGAGGTAGCGTCACAGCACCAGGCGAAAAGGGTCGAGTTGGAACAACTGCTTAGCGCTTGCTCGGTTGTTGTGCTCGCGGCCGGTCTGACGCCGGAAACGCGGCACCTGCTCGACGCACGGCGGTTGGCGCTGATGCCTGAGGGGGCTTACCTCGTCAACGTCGGGCGCGGGGGTCTAATAGAAATGGATGCACTGCTGTCGGAACTGCGCGTTGGGAGAATAACTGCGGCGCTGGATGTGACCGACCCCCTGGAGCCGCTCCCGCCCGAACACGAACTGCGCCGCCTGCCGAATGTGCTGCTCACGCCGCACGTTGCGGCGGGAGGCATCGAGATGCGGCACGCGCTAGGCGAGTCGGCAGTTGCGGAGGTGGCCCGCTTTTTTGCTGGCCAGCGCCCGGGCAACGTCGTCACGCCTGAGATGCTGACGACGATGACGTGAAGCTACATCAATGAGCTTGGGGTTTGGGATCTTGATCGCGGCCCGCGGATGCGGGCGAAAGCGTAAAGCCTGGGGTGGAGCGCAGCGAAACCCCAGGTTGAGGTCCAAAGATACTCTTAGCCCGCGGTAGCGGGCGACAGCCCATAAAATCGTAAGCACTATCGCCCGCTACCGCGGGCTGGCATCATTTT
>DATKIS010000255.1:0-9501 GCA_035543975.1 Pyrinomonadaceae bacterium | reverse complement strand
GCAACAGCCTGGTCAGGAACGGCTTGGGGCTCGTGCAAATCCGTGGCCCACCGAGACACCTGGGCCCAGGTGTCGAAGGTTTTGGAGACCGGCCATGAGCCAGCCGTCCCCTCGAAGTAGTTGATTGCCACCTGGGGCGTCAGGTTGTTAATTCTCGGGCTCGCCGGTTCATATTTGATGGGTTGCAGATCTCTCAATTCCCAGACATAACTGGTGCCGTTCACACTCGGCTCCACCTTCGCGTGATTGAAGGTCAGGCTCGCCGCCCGCCAGCCGGAAGGCAGAGTCAGACTGTAGCGAGATTCCAACGTCGGCAGGCGGTCTTGAAACCACCAGGTATCCTGATTGAAAAGTGGCCGCTCTTCGCTCGTCGATTGATAGCCAAAGACTGCCCCAATGTCTGCGTCGTCAGTGGCATCAATCTCCTTCCTCCGATATTCGTCGTAAATATCGTTGGGATCATTAATCCGATCCGCGGTCTCATCCTTGCCATACTTCTTCACCACGCCGTTTGGCCGAATCAGCCAGGCGCGCATGTCATTCACTTTGCCACTATTGGTCAGGTATCCCGCGGCGGCTCCAGCATAACCACGGCCGTCACGGGTCAGAATGCGCACTGCATAAGTAGTGGTGGTCACCAAGCGCCCGTCGGCCGCTACGACCACGGACTGTTGCTTAAGCAGGACCACGGCCGGAACTTCCTTCTCGTAGGTGGGTACTTTGATCGCCGCTGCCTGTTGTAACCACTGTGGAACCTCGTCGCCGGGAGCCGCGAAGGTTACTACGCTAGTTAGCAAAAGGACGCCACAGAGGATGGCAAATTTGAGGTAAATCATTTTTTCTCCAGGAGCAGTTGATTAATTGTTGAGCTACGGCGTGGCGGAAGCAGTAGTCGTTCCCTGTTTCAGAGTGACGGTGTGATTGTCACTCTGGTGAACAGCGTCGAAATAGGTCTTCAGCTTGCCATAGGAATCAACGGGAAAAACAATCGTACCTGCGCCGCCAAAGAAGAAGGTGCGCTTGTAGACCATAATGCGCCCATCCTTACTGACGCCGATCGAAGGCTTGTAATCTCCAACGGCGCCCGCACTAAAAGGTGGTGGTGCGTCGGCGTTGTCGAGGGCAAACCCTGCGGGCAATTGAATCGTAACCTCGTCCTCTTCGGACCAGGGATAATCAAAATAGACGGCATGTTTGCGCTCGCTACCGGAAAAGAGGGGTGCGATTCCGCGTTGAAAAAACTCGGGCTGCAGGAAAAGGCGCTTGCCGGTGCGCTGCGCATAACCGGGGACGCGAATGTGGTAACGGTAAATATAGGGTTTCAGTGGATCGGTAACATTTTCGATCTTGATTGCGGAAACGTCGGCCGTACTCATCTGTTTCTTGACCGCCTCGCGCAGTGTTTCTTCGCGTTGCGCCGGCGAATCGTCGTCGTCCCATTCCTTGCGGTACACCGCCGGGTGGCCGAAGTATTCGATTTGGGCATCCCCTTCGAGCGTTCCGTCCTCACTCAAAGTGAGCTTTGCGGTACGTTTAACTTTTGACTTGTCCGGTTGGGATAGGGGAGTCCTTATCCAGACCGGGGCTTTGGGATCGGACAGCAGGGCCTCTTGAGCTTCCTCTTGCCAGCGCAGCATGCCGAGCGGCACATAAGTGCTGGCCGGATCGTAGAAACGCCACTGCTCTCCCACCTTCACCGCGATGTCATACGACTGCATAAAGTACTCGTCCGGAAACGTCTTATCGAAAAACACGTCACTTCGGTTTGCCAGCTTTACTACCCGCGCGTCGAAGCCCGAGGCTATTGCCATCGCCGCGAACAGCATGTCGATGTCGTCACCAGTACCCTGGCCACGGCTTAGGGTCTCGGCTGGTGTCTTGTTTGCCTTAAGCTTGGCGCGATCTTCTGTGGTCAACCCTGAGGCATCATCATTAGTGTTCTTAATTCTGGAACGGCAAAATTCGAAGATCTTTTCCAGCTTCTCCTCTGGGGTGGCTGCGCCGGCGATTGCTGCAGCGGCCGCAGTTTTAACTTCCTCGCTAACCTTCATGCGCGACTTGTGTTCTTCGTAGGTTCGCTTGCCGTAATCCTGCCAGAACTTGTCGGGCTGCAGATTTGAGGTTTTCGAATAGTAGAGAAGCATCCAGGGACGAATGGAATCCTCGGGCGGCATGCGTGCTTCCTCATGGAATGCCGGCACATTGGTCATCGAGACACTGTGAAAGCCGTCGCTCTCTTTCTTAAATGGGGAGGATTCGGCATTGAAGGTTTGTACCCTCATCCCGTACTCAAAATTTGGCAGGGATAGCGGTTTGATAAAGTACTTAACCAGCTGGACCGGCACATCGCGCTGGAAGTAAAGGCGGATGTAGTTTGCGAGGCGGTCGTTGCGGATCTCTTTCCAGCGATATTCGATTATTGATCCTGGTTCGACTCCCGGCATGGCAAACGATTTCGCTTTGACCTTGACGCCATTTGTTTTCTCTATCGTGCGTTCCAGCACGTCCTCCTTCTTGAGTTCCACAATGCTGCCGTCAGGCTTGATGGTCCGGGCCGCAATATCCTGAAGTTTCCAGGTGCTGAGAAACGGAATATCTATCTTGCTCTGCGATTCCCGGCCTCGTTCAGTAAAGACCTTGATTCGTACGTAATGGTTCAGCACGGTACGTGGCGTATCGCGCTCGTATTCGTCATAGAGGCGAACTTCCCAGAAAATTGCTTCAGCGTCCGCGCCTTTTTCAACCACGGGAGCCTTGAGGGCTAGATCGGCTGCAGTCACAGGCCGCCAGTCGTCACCGGCTAGAGCGGCGGTGGAAGAAAGAGCCAGACACACCACGGACAGGATGAGGCTATGGATCGTTCTCATTGAGGTTAACCTTTCAGTTGAGAGATAGATTGGAACTCGGGTAGGGACGCTCGGAGAGGGACGAGGTTCGGGAGACTCTCACTCGACGGCAGAACTACCTGGGAGACCAACTGCCCGGATTGTTTCCCAAACGTAACACTTACGCAAGGCACACAATCACAAAAGCACCCCTTCGATGATTGCCTGATAGGACAAGTTGCATGCGGGCGTGAATTATCACACAAAACCTGACTAGGGCTGAGTGGCAAGTCACATCGTGGCGTGAGAGTTTTGGCCATTTGGGGGCAATCCACGCTGTTATACAGATTCGGAAGCACGGCTAGGTTTTGCTTAGCGCCATTCCGTGGATCGGTCACTTAGCTTACACCGGACCACGAATTCTCGGATTAGTTTTTTTGGATGTTGGTCACGAACCTGTAGCCTGGTTAAGAGTGGCCTGCCCAGTCGCTATGTTATAATCCGGGCCGATTCACTAACTTTTCTTGGTTTTTTCGTCTTTGTGCTGAAAAGCCACCAATAGGAGGACCCAAATCATGGTCACCGAACTCAAGCGAGCAACGACTCCGCTGGAGCGAATTGAGGAACTGCTGGGCGAAAACGCAAGGGCGTTGCTCGATCATAAATCGGAAGGGATCTCCAAAGACCAAATAAGTTTGCCTGGCCCCGATTTCATTGATCGGGTGTGGGCGTATTCCGACCGTTCGCCCGCAACGTTGCGATCGCTCCAATCACTGTTCGACAACGGGCGCCTGGCGGGCACCGGCTATCTCTCAATCCTGCCCGTCGATCAGGGTATTGAGCATTCAGCGGGAGCTTCGTTCGCTCCAAATCCGCAGTATTTCGATCCGGCCAATATCGTAAAGCTGGCCATCGAAGGAGGATGCAATGCAGTAGCGTCAACCTTCGGCGTGCTGGGGATAGTTGCTCGCAAATACGCTCACAAGATCCCCTTCATCGTGAAAATAAATCACAACGAGCTGCTGACTTTGCCGAACAAGTTTGACCAGGTTTTGTTTGGCACTGTGAAGGAGGCCCACAACCTCGGCGCGGTGGCTGTAGGCGCCACAATCTATTTCGGCTCGGACGAATCGACCCGGCAGATTACCGAAATTAGCGAGGCCTTCGCCCAGGCCCACGAACTCGGTATGGCCACAATTCTCTGGTGTTATATCCGCAACTCCGGATTCAAGACGGCCGAGGGGGATATGCATACATCGGCCGACCTTACCGGCCAGGCAAATCACCTGGGCGTAACGATTCAGGCAGATATCATCAAGCAAAAACTTCCGGAGCGGACTGGCGGCTACACTGCGGTGGAAAAAGCGCTGGGTAAGTCCTACGGCAAAACGAACAAACTCGTCTATGAAAAGCTCACCACTGACAACCCAATCGACCTGGTTCGTTATCAGGTCGCCAATTGCTACATGGGCCGGTGCGGATTGATCAATTCGGGCGGCGAATCCAAAGGTGCGAGCGACCTCGCTGAAGCCGTCCGCACTGCGGTCATCAATAAGCGCGGCGGCGGTACCGGCCTGATCTCCGGACGCAAAGCCTTCCAGCGGCCGATGAGCGAAGGCGTGGAGTTGCTCAACGCAATCCAGGACGTTTACCTGAACGAAGGAATAACGATAGCGTAAGCCCATTTCAATTTCGGGGTTTCGGGGCGGGCTGGGTGCCCGCCTTTTTGCTATCTAGTCCCAGAAACCGTAGTAACCGCCAAGGCGCAAAGACGCAAGACCGTGAGCGGCGGCACGCTAACAGCCTGGACGCAGGGCAACAGTCTGGTTCTACAAGATGAAACGTCACGAATCTCAAGAAAGAGATCGTCGAGAGTAGGCTCGCTCATAACCAAATCGTAGGGGCGGCAACTCCGGGCCCGCCCCTCCGTTCGTATGCAGGATAATTCGAAGATGATCGGTGTGGCAGAGGGGGTGGCCTGGAGTGCCACGCCTACTATGAGCCTTACGGCGCCCGTAGTCCCGCAACTAGCCTCAAAGGGCGCCTTCGTCAAACTTATTCGAGTGCCAGGTTGATTCGCTTGAGCAAGGCTTTATAACGTGGGTCTGAGCGGAGTGGATCGAAGAGCGGCTCCACGTTGAGATAAATGACCCACCCGGAGCGTCCCTCAATGGCTTTACCGAGTTGCTCGAACGCCTTGTCTTTCTCGCCGAGACCAGTGTAGAGGATGGCGAGGTCGTAAGGCGCGACGTGTTTGTTTCCAGACATTTCCGTTAGCTCGCTGAGTATCTTCAGCGCCTCGTCTCTTCTGCCTGAAGCCGCGTAAGCATGACCCATCATGGCCAAAAAGCTGGGTGTCCTTTCCGAAATATCGATTCCCTTTTGATAAGAGGCGATCGCTTCCGCGTACATTCCTTTCTGCTCGTAGGTGAAGCCCATGGCGGCGTAAGTTCCGTTTTGGTTTGGATCCAGTTCCTTAGATTTCTGATGTTGTTTAAGGGCCTCATCATACCGGCGGGCCTGATAGTAAGCTTGGCCCACGTCATTGCTTAGCGGGATTGAGAGCGGATCAGCTTCCAAACCGCGTTTGGCCATTTCTATCGCCTCGGTCAATCTCCCGGTAGCGGTGAGTAAATAGGAGTAGAGTTCATAAGTCATCGAGTAGTTTGGGTTGAGTTCGATAG
This sequence comes from Pyrinomonadaceae bacterium, assembly GCA_035543975.1. Taxonomy (GTDB): domain Bacteria; phylum Acidobacteriota; class Blastocatellia; order Pyrinomonadales; family Pyrinomonadaceae; genus PSRF01. Next base: position 3,992 of record DATKIS010000255.1, on the reverse strand, counting down.
CGCGCTGGTACTCTCTTTCAGCATTGGCCCAGTCCAGCAGGTAGAACATAGTCAGAGCTCCCAACGTGCAATGCGCCTCGGCCAGGTTTTCATCCAGCTCCAATGCTTTTTTCACTGCCGCCATGGCCTTGGGATATCCTTCGCTCGGAGCGATCCAGCTGTTAGTTGACGACGCCCCATAAGTGTCACCCAGTCCGCTGTAGGCGAGGGCGTAGGTCGGGTCCTTCGCTATGGCTTGATTGAAGTATTGGGCGGCCTTCTGATGATCCACTGGCGAAAACCTCGCCCAGAAGTAACGGCCCTTCAGGTAAAGCTCGTATGCTTCCGTTTTCTCCGTGTAGCGTTTGGCGAGGCCGCGCTCCTCTTCGCCGCTGAGCTTGATTGCCAACGCTTCGGCCACCTTCACGGAGATCGCGTCCTGCATGGCGAAGATGTCGGTGAACTTCTCGTCGAAAGTCTTCCCCCACAGTTGCGAGCCATCCTTAACGCTCACCAACTGCACTGTGACTCTCAAGCGATCACCCTGCCGCTGAATACTCCCATCGAGCACCGTTTCAACTCCCAACTCGCGTCCCGCCGCCGCCGGATCACGTTCCGGCTGGGTGAACTTCTGCACCGCGCTCGTCGGACGCACGACCAGTTGCCTGACATTACTGAGTCTGGTGATCAAGCTATCGGCGATTCCCATTTCCAGATACGGATCGCGCGCTTTGCCTACCAGCGGCTTGAATGGGAGCACGGCGAGCGTCTTTGGCTGAGCCGGCAACGTACCCGTGTCTCCAGATACCGTGGGTGACGGAGTCGCCAATCCTCCTGGTTGAGTGCGGAAGAGAAAGACTAATGCTGTGAGACCAAGCAAGATCGAACAACTTATCAGAGCAACTAGCGGCCACTTCCTGCTTGTCCCCGTGGTTTGGGCCGCAGGCAACTCCTGCCTCACCAGTTGCGATTCCGTCTTGATGTTCTTTTGAGTGGGAATGCTTTCATCCTCGTCATCCTCGATCACGATGTGTGTCCGAGTGTGTTCGTGGAGCACAATACTCTCGGCTGATGAGCCCTCCCGCACGTTCCCCAGAAATCGATAGCCGGCACCGCGCACCGTCGCGATGTATTGCGCGCTGTCCTCGCCGAGAGCCTTTCGCAGCGCCGAGATGCTCTTATCCAGATTGTTCTCTTCGACGAAGCTGTCGCCCCAGACTTCCCGCATTAACTCGTCCTTGCTTACCAGATGACCGTTCTTCCCCACCAGCGCGACCAGGGTGTCAAAGGCTTTGGGAGTGAGCGGCACGGGACGGTCGTCGCGCAGCAGTAGTCGCTCCGCAGGGTCAAGACGGAAGGGGCCGAATTCGTAGAAATGCTTCTCGGGCTTGACCATAAAGGCTTTCAGAAAACCGGAAGGAAAATTTCAGGGGGTCGGAAGGACGAAAACCTCGCGGCGCGCATATGGTGCTCTCCGCCGACGATCAGCGCCATTAAATTCGCGAGGATTCAAACGCAGCGAATGATACTGCATGCACGATCACCGGACAACAAAGACCTGGGCAGGAGAGGGCAAAGCTCAATGAAAAGAACCGAAATCATAATTGAGACAGAGCGGTTGCTGGTGAGGAGCAAGGGGCTCTCTATGGATGCGTGGTGCGCGGTCTGCGGCGTTCGAGTCTCAATGTTGACACCAACTGAGGCCGCGCAGATGCAGATACCGAGCACCACCACCCGTGAAATCTATCGCCGAATTGAAGCCGGTGAAGTTCATGGCGTCGATGCGGCCGACGGGGAAGTGTTCATCTGCGCACGTTCTCTGCCGAATGCGAATGTCTAACGAAAACTGTAACGACAAACAAACGAAAGTGAGGAACAACAACATGAAAAGACACAAACTACTAACCCGCGGCGCGCTCATTCTGAGCACATTAGCGCTCGCATTTACAATGTCCGCTCCGACCGACACTTCGGCCAAGCAAATCACTGCCGTGCCGCTCTACCATTTCTACGAACTGCAGAAGGATTACTTTCACTTCTACACCGCCAATCCGGATGAAGCGGCGGCGCTCAAGAAACACAAGGGTTGGAAATATGTCGGCATTACCGGCTACGTCCTCGCCCAGAAAACGCCTACGACCGTACCACTCTACCGGCTGGTTAAGTCAGAGTTTGGCGGGACGAATCACCTTTACACCCTGGATATGAATGAAGCCAACAACGCCATCAACAAGGGCGGGTGGACGATGGATGGCATCACCGGTTACGTCGCGCCCAAGCAATTCCCTGGCACAGTCCCGCTCTTCCGGCTTTACATGGGTTGCAACGGGCAGCCGAACGACGGCAAGTGGAGGGCGCCCTGCGAGGACGCAACCGGCGGCGACATCCATTACCTAACGGCGAGCGGCCAGGAGAAGATCACCGCCACATATAACGGCATGAAGTTCATCCGTATCGAGGCTTACGTCTGGACACACCCATAAACGTTCGGCGCAACAAGCGGTCATCTATAGATGTAGGGGTGACGCGCGCTCGTCGCCCTTTCATCTCTTCTCTTTTTTGAACAGAAGACCCTCGTCGTTCAGTAGATGAGTACCTCGGCGATTGCCGAACTTTGAAGGAATCTGCGAGCGCGGAAAGCGGCGACGAAGGGCGGAACGATAACGACCTGAGCTCAACTGAAAAGAAAGCGGAAACGACCTAACACCAGAAAGTGAGAACCGTCATGAAAAGATACTTATTGTTAACATGCAGCACGTTTGCCTTGAGCATCTTCGCGCTCGTTTACTCAACATTTGCTCCATCGCTCACTGCGGCGTCGGCCCCAACGCCCGCGCTGGTAACCGCATCGCCGTTTTGCGCTCTCTCCAAACCAATGGCTCAGGCAACAACTCTGAAGGGACACACACCGGCAGTTGCTTCTAACCACGCGCCGATTCCAGATTTGATTGTGTATTGGGTGGCTGTGGGCGATCCAAAGAGTGGAAAATTTGAGATCCGGATTAAGAACACAGGCACTGCGACTGCCGGCTGGTCGTATGTAGTGCTCAAGGTCTATCACGTCTCATCGCCCGGGGCTAAGCCAAAGGAAATGAGCTATCACGCAACGGTGCCAGGCATAGGTATAGGCCAATACGCAGATGTGATTATTGAAACCAAACTAAACCTTACCCTGGACACCTCCTGCGGAATCGCTGACGGCACTAATCGGATTGTGGAGAGCAATGAAGTTAATAACAGAAATTGTGGGCCGGTTGATAGCTAGGCCCCGCAGTAAGTCTCAAATTCCGGCGAGAGAAGGCAGCTGGTTCTCTCGGTACAGGCCTTGTCTGAGAGTCTGGTTAGTTCTTCTCAGGGCAAGTGGCCTCTTAACTCTAAACAAGGAGAATCCAAATGAAAAGACTGATGCTGATTACATTGACGGGCGTATTGTGCGCCGCCGCTTTCACTGTAGCGCGTGCCCAGGAGCCGAACCCCAATTTGAAAACTACCAAGAATGTAAAGGTCTTCTTGCCCGACCTCGTGGTGAGTAACGTCGCCATCGGCGATGGCGCTGGCGGCATCGCGCAGAGCGTGAGGGTCACGGTAACGAACACCTGTGAGGCAGCGGCGGCGTCTTCCTACGTGCTCGCCACGTTTAAGGACCAAGCCGGCAAGGCGCTCTACTACGCCGGCAACACGGTGAAGGCGCTCAAGGGCGGCGAGTCGCAAGAACAAGTCTTCGACGTCAGTGGGAAAAAGATGCCTGCCGGTACTAACGTCTCCGTCGAAGTTGATCCGTACAGGAAACTCAAGGAAGACGTGGAAGGCAACAACTATCGGAAGCTGAACCCAAACATGGCACCCTTCCCGGACGGCCCAACCCACTGCAAGGCGAAGGGCTGAACACGCGAACGGCTCGCATCAGCCAAACCAGTTGTCCGAGGCGGCGCGGCGCCCGTATGAAACGAGCAGAGGCGTGGAGCGAAGGATCGTTTTCACGGTCGGGATGCAACTGAAGTACGCACATGCTC
>DATKIS010000254.1:0-3903 GCA_035543975.1 Pyrinomonadaceae bacterium | reverse complement strand
GTCATCCACGAGAAGGTCTTATGCGTGCCGTCGCCGAAGCGGCTGCGGATGTACTCAACGACGGTCGTCACCCGCGAACGCCGCCAGAGCTTAGCGAAGACAATGTATCCGAAGAAGAAAGCTGGAACCGCGAGGAGCATCAGCGCAATTCCGATGATGCCGTTTGAGTAAGCGAACCCTGCGCCGCCCGTAAACGTCCAGACGGAGAAGCCGGACATGAACGAGGCCATACCGGCCACCCACCACTCGACGCGGTTGCCGCCCTTGAGGAAGTCAGTGCCTCCGCGCATGTAGCGCATAAAATAGGCGCCGACGCCCGCCATCAAAAACAGGTAGCCGATCAGTACCACGAAATCCACCGTGTGTAAGGCTGAACGCATACAGTTTTCCTCTTGAGCGTCCCCGGCTGGTTTGGACCACAGGGAAACTTGCCAGATTAGTAAGCTCTTAAATTTCTAATTGCGCGACGTATTTTAGGGGAAGCGAGACGCACGTCTCGGCACTTCACGCCCGGCTCAAAGACGGCTCGGCCGCCCAAAGCCTGTTTGTCGGGTCTACACAGAATTCGGCCATGCGTTTGACGTTCCACTCCGCCGGCCAGTCGAGTGCGCGTCGCAAACGCAACAGGCAAGCGACCAATCCGCGCTCCGGGTGGAAGTAGAGTTCGTACAACGCCTGCTCGGTCTTGCTGCCGCCGCGCATCTTGTATTCGCTTCCCGGTAGTTGGAAGAATGTGTGCATCTGAAACGTGCTGGCACCCCGCAGAAGGTATTCAACGGCCATTTGCCCTGACGCGATGTCTCCGGTTGCGCTGATGGGGAAGTTGCAGCAAGGTATCTCGCCGCGCTGCTCGAGAGTGCGAAGTTGGGCCAGGACGCGCAGGTTGCGAGCGCTAAGATCCGGGCCACCGTAGGCCACACCTCGTTTACCCTCAAACTCGCGATCGGGATTGAAGAGACGGTTGGCGAAGACGATAAAGTCGGGTCGGCCGCCGCCGACGCATTCCTCGTTGATGAGTCGCAGCATCTCGATCTGGAAGCTGTCCTCGAAGACGGCATTGAAGAGCTTGACGCCGACGCTTATGGAGCGCTCGCCGGCGGCGTCGCGTATCAGCCGCGTCACCTGAGACATCCACCTCCGGATGGTCTCAACCTGTGAGGCTCGGTCTGAGCCGGCTAGTGTCGGGCTGAAATCCTTTTCGAGTGGCATCACGCCACGGACTGCAGAGCGCGCGTCCCACACGTCGAGAAGCCGCTGCGTTGTGTGTTCATACTCGCCCAGCCGCCATTCACCCTCCTCGGGCCGCGGCAGGTGATACTTGCAGGAGGGAACGACGAGCATCCTCGACGCGTCGCCGACCGCGAGCGACTCAGAGAAGAATTTGAGGTAGGCGTCAAAGGTGTCGTACCAGCCGCGACCCTTCCAGGTGACGTTCCAGCCCTCGGTGCCGTCGGCTCCGGTGATTCGCTCGACCAGCATGCGCGTCTCGGGGATGGCCCACTCGCTCATCGACTGCCCGCCCACTTCGTCCTCGGCGATAATGGTTTTGAGGACTACGAAACCAAGCCCGGCATCCGCGTCGCGGCTCACCTGACGGACGTTTAGCGAAAGTTGACCTGAAGCCTTCCCGAAGGGGTTCTTGACCTGAAGGCCGCCATAGTCGCTCGTGAGGTCGAGGCCGTAGCGTTCAAGCACATATTCTTCCAACCGCGGCGGCAACCCATCCGCGAGACGCTCGTAGTCGGCGGCGATTGAGGAAGCGAGGGCCGGGGCGAGGTCAACGCCCTGAATCAAGTCCTGTAAAAGCATCAGTACCCGGCTCCTTGTAAGGCAGGGAGCATTCGTCCCACCTCTTCATATTCACTCTGAGGCAGCTCCGGTCCCCACGGGTCGTTTGCAGCCTCGATGGGTATCACTCCCTGGTGTACGAGCACCCACAGCATGCGCCGGATGTAGCCTTCCATTGGCTTGATGAACGTCACCTCGGCGAGCATGTCAACGAGTCGCGAAAGCTTCAGGAAACGCGCGGCATCGGCGGCGAGGTATGCGCGAATGAGGTCAGCCTGCAGTCGCGTGCACGCGGCTCCCATGCCGATTAAGGCAGATCGCGCACCGCGCATCAGGCTATAGCCAAGGAAGCGATCCTCGCCGGTGATGAGTAGTGTGTGCTCGTGCTTCTCGGCGAGCCGGCGGGAAACATCCTGATAGGTCATCACGCTGTCGAGCGTCGCCATCTTAATACCGACCGTCTCAGGCATTGAAAGCAGTTCGTCGAGGACAGAATGGCTGTAGTTGATCCCTCCGGCATCTTCGTAGAGGTAGAACAGCATAAGCGGCAGGCCCACGGAAGCTAACCTTCGATGATGCTCGATGATCAGGCGATCGCTTTCCTCGCGTCCGCGTAGCCACGAGGGCGCGTAGCACAGGAGCGCGTCCGCTCCGAGCTTCGCCGCGCGTTCGGCCATCTCGATGGAGCGGTCGGTTGCGTCTGCCAGGTCGGAGTTGGGCAAGGCCCCAACGCCGGCGATTATAACTTTAGCGGGGAGTGCCGCACGCCAGTCTTTTAGCACCGCGTCCGCCGTTTCGCGGTCAAGCATGAGACCCCGGCCGGTGTGTGCCCAAACCGTGACGCCGGCGAGCGGTTGGTCGGCCATATGGCGCAGGTAAGCATCGTGCGCGCGCCTGTGGACTCGCCCGTGTTCGTCGAAAGTCACAGGAACGGCTGGGATAATTCCCCCGTCGAGTCGTGCGCGAATATGCTCAGTGGTCTGCGTCATTCTCGTTGTGCGCGCTACTACCCGAAGTGCGGCACGGACAAAAGTTCGCTCAGAACCAGGGTGAACGCACCCTTGAGACTGGGGCGCACGTTGAAGGTCGAAGGCCGCACCTCGATCTTGCGCCCCGCCGAGACGAGCAGGTTCCGGCTTAGCTCCTGGGCGATGATCGGCTCGACCAGGCTCCACGACTTCGTGATCTCGCCGCCAATGGTAACTACCTCCGGGTCAAGGCCGTTAACCAGGCCAGCGATACCGATGCCGAGGTAGCGCGCGGTATCGCTCACCGCCTGGGTAGCCGCCGGGTCGCCCGACTCCACCAGCTTGACGATCCTCCGCATCGTTACTCCGCGCCTGGCAGTCGCACCGGGAAGATTCTTATAACGAGCTATCGTTGCGTTGTCCGAAGCGTAAAGGTCCCAGCAGCCGCGCTGTCCGCAACGACACTCCGGCCCGTTGAAGTCAATGGGTATGTGGCCAAACTGCCCCGCTGCGTTTGTCCCGCCTCGGTAAAGGCTACCGTCAATGACCACGCCGCAAGCCAAACCGCTGCTGACACTCACGTAGAGCAGGTTGCGCACGTGCGCGTAGTGTGACTTGCTATGCCAGATTTCGGCGAGGGCGCCGCAGCGGGCCGAGTTGTCGATAATCACAGGGAGACCCGTTGACTCACGAAGCCATTCCACTATGGGGACGTCACGCCAGGGCAGCACGACCGAAGATATAAATTTCCCGGCCTGGTTATCCACGAGGCCCGGAAGACTGACGCCAATCCCCGCGATCTCGATAAACTCCGGGTGCTCAGCGCGTAGGCGCGTAATCTCACCGCCGATCTCTCTGAGGAATGAGCGCGCGTCTTTTCCAGTCTCGAAGCTCTTGCGCGCGATGAGACGGTTTTGGAAGTCGCTCAGGGCGAGAATGGTTTCATCGGCGCGCACATCAAGTCCGAGAATGCCGAAGCGTAGTTCGTTTAGGCGCAAGGGTGTGGGCGGCTTGCCGCCAATGGGAGTAGTGCTCCCAGAGCCCTCCTCGACGATGAAGTTCTCTTTAAGGAGATCACTGGTGATTAAAGAGACGGTCGCCTTGTTGAGGCCGCTCAGCTTGGCCATATCAGCGCGGGAGATAGGCT
>DATKIS010000253.1:0-2448 GCA_035543975.1 Pyrinomonadaceae bacterium | reverse complement strand
CAGATGGAGTACCTTCCCAACGTCGCCGCGGCGTATGAAGGACGCGCGTCGGTTCACAGCAGAAAAGGCGATTCCGCGTCCGCTATTTCGGACTTCAAGAAAGCTATCGAAGTAAATCCTCACGAGGCCTCGGCCTATTATAATCGAGGAAAGGAATTGCAGAAGCTCGGCGACTACGAGGCCGCGCTAAGTGATTTCAGCAAGTCGCTTGAGTTACGTCCAAAGAACCCGTTTGCCTATTTGGAGCGAGGTGCGACGTTGGTCCTTATGGGCAAGGACGATGAAGCGCAAAAGGATTTTGATGAATGCGTGAAGATCAACCCAAAGATGCAGACAATCGTTGAGACGCGACGCGCAAGAGTAAAGAAGGACGCCGAAAAGAAGACACCATAAGAGTTCGCAAGGTTAACGTCTTAGGGTGTTACCTAATCCGCCGTAAGTGCGGTCTTCCTTCCAAACCCTTCCAATACTTCAAACACTTCCAGCGCATATTTCACATTCCCAAACGGGGCGGAAACCTGGACACCCTGGATCAGGTCGCGCACTTCCAGCAACGACTCTCGCGCAATCTTCAAGCCCTCGTCGCGCCCGTCTTCCTTGCTCTTGTTAGAAGCCACGCGCATACGTTCCATAATCTCCGGCGTGACCCGGACACCCGGAACTTCGTTATGCAGAAACTCTGCGTTCCGAAATGAAACCAACGGCCAGATGCCGGCCACGATGGGAATCCGGCAATGTTCGATGCGCTTCAGAAATTCGCGCAGTTGTTCTGTGTCAAACACCGGTTGGGTGATGGCGTATTCCGCGCCTGCTTCAATCTTCCACTCAAAGCGCTTGATCTCTTCATCGAGATTGACCGCACCCGGATTGACACCGACGCCGATCGAGAAGGCCGTCGGTTTCCCGGTGGGGTTGTTGCCGAGGTCGAGACCATGGTTCAGCTTGTTCACCATGTTTGTCAGGCCAATCGCATCGATGTCGAAAACAGCGGTCGCGTCGGGATAGGGTCCCATCTTGGGCGGGTCGCCAGTGATCAAGAGCAGGTTGCGTAGTCCAAGTGCGGCGCCACCCAAAAGATCCGACATCATGCCGAGGAGGTTCCGGTCGCGGCAGCAATAATGGAGCACCGATTCGATTCCGATTTCGCGTTCCACAAGAACCGCGGTGGCCATGGCGCCCATACGCGTTTGTGCTCGCGGGCCATCCGGAATATTGACTCCATCGACGCCGGCAGTTTTCAGAAGTCTGATCGAATCGAGAGTCTTCTGTGGGTCGCAGCCCTTTGGTGGCAGTACTTCGCAGGTGGTGACAAACTCACCCCTGGCTATCTTGCGGGCCCAGTTTGAACGCTCTTCCGCTGGAACGACGGTTACGTCAGGCGGCTTCAAGTCGTGAACACGCACTTTCACCTGTTCGCCTACTACGACTTGCTGGGTCCGCGGGCTGAACTGTCGAACCGCGTCGGAGATCCACTTGATGTGCGCCGGCGTCGTGCCGCAACAGCCGCCCACGAATCGCGCCCCGGCCTGAATAATGCGTCGCGAGTACTCGGCCATGTACTCCGGAGAGCACATGTAAAACTGGCGGCCCTGCACATCTCGAGGCAAGCCGGCGTTTGGCTGAGCCGAGAGCTTGCGAGTTGTGACCGGGCGCATCTTTTCGATCGCGTTCAGCACAATTGCCGGGCCAACACCGCAATTGAGACCAATAACGTCGGCACCCCATTCATCAAGTTGGACAGTGAACGCCTCAGGAGTGGCGCCGAAGACCGTGTTGCCGTCCACCTGAATTGTCACCTGGGCCACGATCGGTAAGTCACATAATTCCCGGACGGCTTTGATCGCCTGTTCCAATTCGGACAGGTCAGCGAACGTCTCCAGGCAAAACAGATCGACACCGCCTTCCAGCAACGCCGACACTTGGGCACTAAACATTGCCTTGGCTTCATCGAAGGATGTTGGTCCGTATGGCTCGATACGCAATCCTAGCGGTCCCACGGCCCCGGCAACATACGCGCGATTTCCTGCGGCCTCGCGGGCGATGCGCACGGCGCTGATATTAATCTCGCGCAGACTGCCTTCCAGACCATAGGGCTGAAGTTTATTCGCCGTGGCGCTGTAAGTATTTGTTTCGATGATGTCGGCGCCGGCGCGAACGTATTCCGTGTGAACGTCCCGCACGAGATCGGGTGCCACCAGGTTTAGTTCATCGTAGGAGCGATTGATGTAGATGCCCTTTGAATAGAGCATCGTCCCCATCGCGCCGTCGAAGACCTGAATGCGGTCGGAGTCGAGTACATTTTTAAAAGGTTCCATAGGCCGCCAATGCTGAATGCGGAATGCAGAATGCGGAATCGAAACCGGAACTCTTAGTCCACTGGTAAGCTAGCACCCAAGTCTTTTTGAAATCCGCAGTCCGAAATCCTCATTCCAAAATCGAAAGTCCCGC
>DATKIS010000252.1:0-2804 GCA_035543975.1 Pyrinomonadaceae bacterium | reverse complement strand
GCTGGTAATTGAAGGGGATGCAGGGAAGGCGCGGCAACGATGACAGCCTATCAACTGTGCTCAGCGGCATCGCGATACTGCACCATGCTTGCGGGATCGTTCGAGATCAATGCCTTGACGCCGAAGCGGCGCGCGCGGCTTATCCATTTAGGGTTGTCAACAGTCCAGACCACGGTCTCGAGCCCCGAGTCGCGTGCTTTCTCGACCACCCCGGCATTGGTGAGCGTGTAGTGCAGCGCCATCTCGTCGGCCTGAACGCTTAGAGCCAGGTCAACCATCTTCAGGCGTCGAATAGTAGAGATTGGCCTTGAGAGTTTTGGCTCGAAAAGAGCCGCCGTACGAACACTCAGATCAATCCGTTTGATTTCTGCGATTGCAGCCAGATCAAAACTTTCAACTACGACCCGGCTCGCGATCGGAAACTTGCCCAGCGTTTCAACCACGGCGGCGGCGAGTTCAGCACCTTCGCCTGCATCAGATTTCATTTCCACGTATAGCCAGGCGGAATTTGACCGAAAGAGTTCGAATACTTGTTCCAGCGTGGGAATTCTTTCTCCTTCATAGGGAGGTTCGGTTGTGGGCAGACGCCCGGCAACTGGCGTTCGTCTAAACCAACTTCCAACGTCCACTGACTGCAACTGTTCTGCGGTTAGGTCAGAAACCATGGTGTCCGTAAGTCCAGTACGCTTAAGACTCGCGTCATGGATCACGATTGGGATTCCGTCTCGCGAAAGCCGTACGTCAAACTCAATCCCTTCGGCGCCATCCAATATCGCGCGCGAGAACGCAGCCAACGTGTTTTCCGGGGCGACAGCGGAAGCTCCCCGGTGTCCAAGGATAAGTGGAGTGGCAGTCATAAGTTCGTCGGAGGTTAGGATCGCAGGAGAGCAATCGGAAGGGAAGGGGAAAACTAAGAAATACGATTGAGCAGTTAGGTGAACTGCGCGACGGAGCCTGGGAAAACCTGGACAACTAATCTAACGAGGATCGAAGGAAAGTGGAGTCTAACGGACTTCATTTGCGGTTTGCGTCAGATAGGCGGGTTGCGCAGGATTCTGAATTACCTTCCGCAGAGTGATGTCAAAGGTCCCGTATTCCGTTTTGACTCGAGCGCTCACTGGCAGCCGCCTGTTGTCGTTGGTTACCCAAATCGACAGTTCTCCGTCGCCGTCCAGCAACCGGCTCGGTCCGAAGATCTCTGCTTCTAAGCGAAGAGCCTCGACCCGTCCCAGGATAGTCTTAATGCGCTTCTTTTCAACCACCCGAACAGGCACTACGTAGACACGCCCGGAGTCACTCACGAGTAGATTTAGGGCTTTTCCCAACGCCAGCGGCTGGGTCCGCAGGTAGTAGATTGCCGACAAAACATCCTGAACTTTGCCTTCAAATGTGGCGCTGGAAGTTCGTGGCGACCGGGAGGGATTATTGGGGTCGCGTTCGGTCCAAAACACTTTGCCGCCGTCAAAAACAGCTTCGCTCGTCCGCGCCCGCTTTCCCTGTTCTTCCGTTCGCTTAGTCCGCTGAACGGTGAACGAGTCGGGTTCGACTATCGATTCGACCTGCTCGCGAAAACGCAAACTAAAAAGCTTCGTGAAGAACCCTTTGCTGGCGACGTCACCTGTTAACTTGAGCCTGTAGGAACTGCCATTGCCTGGGTTGGCGGCTGAGCCGGTTGATTTCTCCCTTGCCGCAGTAAACCGGAAATCCGCCACGTCCATCTTTCGTAGCAGCGACCGCGAAAACTCGCCCACGTACACGAGTTCTTCACCATCTTCAAAGCCGGCAGTGCGAGTAGGAGCAGCAGTCGCCCGAGTCCCTCTATCCTTCGCGGGCCCAGGGGCCTTCTGGGCAAATAGAAGACCCGAACCCAAACTCAAGAAAAGCAGAACGAGGGACGGTACGACAGTGCTTTGTGCTTGCCTCTTCATTTCAGGTAATAGGCCTTAAAAACCAACAATCCCCAGGCGACCAGGAGGCCGAGCGCCGCTCGATACTCTCGGTATCGCATATACAGGCTGCGGTCGAATTCTGTGTGGCTCTCTCCGCTTCGGTACGGGGTCACGCGGGGTAAAAAAATTGGCACTCCCCGAGAATACCGCTGATAACTCTCTCCAAAAAGCTGAGCGAGCGTCTGAGATTCGACGCGCATCACTGGCAAATAGATGCCAAGAAACAGGACTGCGAAAAGGACTCCAAGCGGCCACCAGCCTGAGCCAATGGTGAATCCGAGCCCAAGGAGAAAATTTCCCAGGTAGAGCGGATTACGCGTATAGGCATAAGGCCCAGAAGTCGCCAGCGAGGAATTCTTTCGGATATGGCCGGACGCCCAGGCCCGAAGCAGGAGACCAATCAGGGAAATACAGACCCCAGCCAAAAGGGTGACTGGACGCGGCCGGGCGAATATTAGAAAAAGCGCCGCGCACGCAAAACTCAGCGGCACGCGCCATCGTTGAATCCAGGTCCCACCTTTATGCAAATCCGATCAAGCTCCTCAAAAAAAAACGACTGCGAAAGATAACTTTTAAGCCCGCTGGGCTCCTCATTCTAGCGTTTCTCGGATAACCTGCAGAATTATGGATTTCAACCGGGCCTGACTGTTGGAATCGAAACTGTTTGCGGTAGTGGAAAATCGCACCAACTAAAATCAAAAGGCGCGCCCTTAGGCGCGCACTTGATTCCGAGTTCAGTAATATTTTATGAAATTTGGGAATAAATCGAAGGCTGAGGCGCGAAGCTGACGTAACTGCTGGCGCGGTGCCCGCAGCGTCTCCCCAGACACCAACCCGCGCCTCAAGGCCTTCGTG
>DATKIS010000251.1:0-10784 GCA_035543975.1 Pyrinomonadaceae bacterium | reverse complement strand
GCACGCCAATGGCCGCCACTTTTCCGCGCGAAGTATGTACGCCGGTGAGGCCCTCGATCCGAAAAGCCGCAATCTCGAAATCGTGCAACGTCCGAATTAACACTTCCTCCAGATCCCGAACGTAGCGGTGCACATCTTCGCGGTCCGGACTGAGTTTGACGATCGGATAACCGACGATCTGGCCCAGCCCATGGTAGGTTATCTTTCCGCCTCGATTGGTTTCAAAGATTGTCACTCCACGATCCGCGAGTGACTCGGGCGACATGAGGATACCAGCGCTGTCGCCGCGACGTCCGACCGTCAACGTATGCGGGTGTTCGAGCAGCAACAGGGTGTCGGGCCGCTCACCTTCCTTGACCGCGAGTTCGGTCTCTTTCTGGAGGGCGAGAGCCGCGCCATATTCGAGCCGTCCAAGTTTTCTAACCAGGAGCTGTCTTTTTTCTTCCACGGATACAACCTGCCAGATGAGTGTCGCGTCATTCTACAGGGTCGCGAGAGCAGCGGCATCCCAGCCTGCTCTTTAAGCGTACCAAGAAGGGATCAACTAAAGATGACTTCCAACGTTCTTCGAGTCGATTGGTTCCGTTGATTGTCTTTGGACCCCACCGGAGAGCGGCAAGGATGCCTGCGCTCCGGGCTTACGGTTATAATGATTTGCAAAGCAACTGAGAAAAACCAACAGGAGAATCAAAGTGCAAAGAACCCTGGCCCTACTATTTGCGGCATCGTTGGCCCTGGTGTTGCTCGTTCCAAACACGAGCGGGGCCCAAACCAGAAAGCGCAACACTACTGCCAAACCAACTCGAGCGACCACGCCCCCTCCCAAGACTGCCGAAGTGACACGTGCCGGAGCAACTCGCGTTGCCGATGAAATAAAACGGCTGACAAAATTCATCTACTTGCTGGGCAGCATAGCCAAAGGACTCGAAGGCGTTGACGACGCCGCCAAGCGTAACGAAGCCTCGCCGGCGATCCTCGAACAAACTCAGAAAAGTAAGCAGACGGTGAGAGCCAGCATTCAAACGTTACGCGAGGACCTGGACAAACTGGAGACTGATTTCCGTGGCACCCCGGAACTGCAGCGTTACTACATCAGCCTGGCCGGCGTAGCCCAGGGCGCTGCTACCGCTGAAGATCTGGCGGCGGCGAACAAGTTTGATCTGGCAGGGCGTAATTTGCTGGGAGTGATAAACCGGCTGACGGATGTGTTGCTGGGGATGAGGTAGGGCTTGAAAAAAGGTGATGAGTGATGAGTAATGAGTGATGAGAGTACTTACTATTTTTGTTTAGGATAATACCCCTGGCGGGCCCTGACCCGGACGTCCGGTCGCGAGGGCACGGCCACCGCGATCCGACGAAATTGCACTCCCGGCCCCTGTGAGTTTGAGTAGTACTGCAGTAGATACTGTCCGCGGAGTTCTGCCGCCACCTCATTAAAAACCTTCTCCAGATCCTTTTCCCCATCGGGAACGAACGCGTTTCCTCCAGTTGAGTCGGCAATCGACTTCATCGCATTTTGGGAGCGCGTGCTGATCACGTTCAGATGTACTGACTGCCCGCCGGGATTGATTGAGTAAAAAGCAGCGTCCGCTTGCTGGACTGCTTTTTGCACATCCAGCACCGCGCGCTGGCGCCGGGCATCGAGGCCGATGCGCGCCGCGGCTGGCGTAAGTTCGCCTCGCATACTGGCTCGAGCTTCGGCAACAGTCTCCTTAACCATACTGCTGAAATTATCGTCCCCGTCGGAGATCACCAGGATGACCCGGCGATGGCGATCGGCCGAGTTGGTGGTCAGATATTTCGCCGCCGCCGCCACCGTGTCGTAAAACGCAGTCGGCACCGGAGCACTGGCTGCGGGAATCGTAACCAGGCGGGTCGCCGCTATATCTGCGGACACCAGTGGCGAAACCATCTTCGGCTCATCGGCAATGGTGAAAACTGCGGCGCGGTCCGACGGCTTCAATACTTGCTTCAGGAAGGCGGCCGCTGCCTTTTGTTGAAACGCGAAGAAGCCCTTCTGGCTCACGCTGCTGGAGATGTCGAAAAGGATAGCGATGTCCAGGGGAACCTGATCCGGATTACCCAACTCGACGATGTCCTGGGTGCGCCCCTCTTCGTCTAAACGGAAGGCACCTACTTGTAGGCCTAGCAGGGCCTGGCCCTGGGCATCCACGACCGACACCGGCACCATCACGAGGTTTGAGTTCGTCTTGATAACCTCGAAGTCTTCGTCCCTGGGTGTGGGGGTGGGCTTTGGTTTCGGTGTCGGAGCCGGCGGCGGCGGCGGCAAATCTCTGATCGTTTGCGCGCCGGCCGAGGCCACATTAAAAAGAAGAGCCAGCACCGCTAACAGCAGTGCCGGCCCAAATTGTTTCCCCCAAACTCCCTGCATCATCTCGCCACTCCTCACGCCGCCGTTACTTAGCCAGCGGAGATCCCCACCCTGAGGGCTCCGCTTGTTGCTAAGCTTAGTCCGTTTTCCTAACAACCTGTCCGACGGCATGATTCATGGCTTAGTTGGCGGCAGGTCTTTGTTAGTTGCCATACCACCAGTCGACTCGGGAGCGTCACTCTCTTATTGACCTGTACCAGTCGTCATTTTCGGAGCCTCCTGCATGAGACCCTTATTGACGAGCAACTTAACCTCGACGCGTCGATTTTGCGCTCTGCCGTCGCGCGTCTTATTTTCCGCCACTGGATTAGATTCGCCAAATCCATAGGGCGTCACAATGCGTCGCAGGGGAATGCTGTGATTCTCGACCAGGTAACGAATCACTGCATCCGCGCGGCGCTGGCTGAGAGCCCGATTGCGCTCCAAACTGCCGGTGGCATCCGCAAACCCGGACACTTCGAGTACATAACCCTTGGCGTTTAGTGCCTTGGTGGCCACGTCGTCCAACTGGGTCTTCGCTTCGGCCGACAGGATAGTGCTGGAAGGTCTGAAGTTTACTGACAAGACTGTCTGCGGCTCATAATCATCGAGGGCCGAGATTCGCTCATTGGTTGAGTTCACTCCAGCCACGGCTGAGTCGGCAGTTTCCTGAGCAGCCCTGGCGCCGCCCTTGGCAGTATTCGCCACTGCCGAAAGTTCTTCTAACTGTCCGGAGAGACGCTGTGCGTTTTGTTCAACTTGAGATAGCTTATTTTCAGTAGTCGATGCCCGATCCTCGAGCGGCGCGGCGCGAGATTCAACAGCGCGCGCTACTCTCAGGTCTGATTCATTAAATCTGATTTTTTCAGCTATGAGTTCACCAGAACCGCCGCCCCGCCCGTCAACTTCCAAATTGAGTCCACGCAGGATTTGAGTTTGAGCGTAGTTTGAGCCACTGCGCAGGAAGCCACCCTTGGCCTTGACCGTGGTTTTGTTGTCGAGCCTGACCACCGTGTCAACGCCGTTAATGTCGCGCACTACAAACGTATCGGAATCACGTCTGGTGACCACACCCTTAATCTTAACTTTCTGGCCGCTGGCAATCGTGCGCGAACCTGCTGTCGCCGTGGAGTCCTGGGCCAGGGCGACCGCGCCAGTACAGGCCAACAGGACCACAGCCAGCGCGAGCGAGTAAAACATTCTAAGCTTCGGGATTTTCATAACTAACTCTCTCCTTATTCTTGAAGGTGAACAGCTCACTTCAGCGAGCCGCGAATCGAACTAACATATGACGAACATTTTGTTTCAGCTGTTGTCCGTCACGATGAGCGCAGATACAAAGCACAACTTCTTATCCCTCCGCCGAAACTAAGTCAAGCAGTTAACCGGTTGCGGTTTGATTGATCATCTAAATGCCATTCGTTCGCAATAACCAGGGCCCTAAAAACCAGACGCGGTGATAAACCTAACAAAGGCCATCACCGCGAAATATTACTGATCGCAGGATCTTCGCCTGCCGGTTCTGAGCCTCAGAGCGAAAACTCTCCCGCCTCCAATTGCTCCTTAACGAACGCGAGAAAACGCTCTGCATCAGCCCCATCGATCACGCGATGATCAAAGCTCAGCGCGAAGTAGGCCATCCAACGGATGCCGATGTAGTCATCGCCATCCGGGGTGGTTAATACCTTGGCCCGCTTCTCGATCTTGCCTACGCCAAGGATGGCGAGTTGCGGTTGATTGATGATCGGAGTTCCGAATAGACCACCGAAAACACCCGGGTTGGTAATCGTGAAGGTGCCGCCGCCCACTTCGTCGGGCTTCAGTTGCTTGGTCCGTGCCCGATCGGCCAGATCGTTGGCTGCTCTTGCAAGTCCCGAAATGCTCAGCTCGTCGGCCCGCTTGATCACGGGAACAATCAAACCCGCATCGAGGGCGACCGCCATCCCCAGATTGATATCTCGCTTATAAACGATCTGATCACCACTCACCTGCGCATTGAATACGGGAAACTTTCGCAGCCCATTGTTCACCGCCTGGAAAATGAACGGCATGTAGGTGAGCTTGGTGCCCGTGCGACCCTCAAAAGAAGCTTTGTGCTGATCGCGCAATTTGGCGATACGCGTCATATCGATTTCATAAACAGTGGTCACGTGCGCGGAGGTGCGGCGCGATTGGACCATGTGTTCCGCAATCTTCTTGCGCATCACGGTCATCTGCTCGACGCGATCGCCTTCCGCAGGTTTCACCGGAGTGGGAGCAGGAGTAGCCGGAGTGGCTTTACCCACGGCCGGCGAAGACGGCGCAGCAACTGTCTCTGCCGCCGCCGGCGTTCTTGGCGGCGCGGCCGGCGAACCTTCGATAAAGCTAAGAATATCGTTCTTGGTAACCCGCCCGCTTAAGCCGGTGCCTTCGAGACCGGCAATGTCGACTCCATGCTCCTGGGCAATCTTACGAACCAGCGGACTCGACTTGGTGCGACGCAGTTCGTCAACAGAAGCCGCAGCGCCGTTGTCCGGAGCGGGAGGGGCCGATGGGGCCTGGGCGGTTGGAGCTGCCTCACTGGCGGGCCGTGGCTCAAGTTCCTTTGGAGCAGCCGGAGCTGGAGGCGCTGCCGCCTTCGATCCATCAGGTTGTTCTACTTCAGCGCCGGTGGCTGCAGACGCCGCCGTTTGAGCGGGTAAAGAGACTGGCTCGCCAGTAACTGGGGCCTCCGGTTTTGCTTCTGCTACTTTTTCTTGCGGTGGCTCGGTCTTCGCCACAGCGTCTTCGGTCGTTGGGGCTGCATCCTTCGCTGCACCTCCGGCAGACTCGCCATCAAGGACTGCGACGGTGGTGTTTATTTCAACTGTGTCACCTTCCTGAAACCGGATCTCTGTTAGGGTACCCGCGGCGGGTGACGGAATCTCGGCGTCGACTTTGTCCGTAGAGATTTCAAACAGCGGCTCGTCGCGCTCGACGCGGTCGCCAACTTTTTTCATCCACCTGGTGATCGTTCCTTCAGCGATGGACTCACCCATCTGCGGCATTACAACTTCTGTTGCCATAAGTGCTCCGATTCTAGCCTTTCAATTCAGACTTTCACTTCGTATTCTTTCGCGAAATTCAGTTTCGTATTCTTTCGCGAAATTCAGTGTGGCTTGGGCGGATCGTATTCCCGATTGCCCGGGCCAACGAGCCGTCAGGTCACACTAAAGAACACGAACCAATCCTGGTGGCTTTTCACCAACCCGACGCCAGCTTGCGTCACGCGGGTAGCAAAAACTCCGAGCTAACTTCCGGCGGATTGCGACTTCACTTCCGCAGACGTGGGATCGATCATGCCTTTAATTTCGGAAATCCGGTTTGCCGGAAAGCCACCCTGGGACGCGTGCTCGCGAATCAACTCTTCATTCGGCGCTATGTAAACACAGTAAACCTTGTCGCCAGTTACATAGCTCTCCACCCACTGAATCTGTGGGCCGAGGTTTCTCAGTACGTCGCAGGACTTCTGTGAAACGGCCTGCAACTCCTGGGGAGTCAGATTTCCCGCCCCCGGAATCTCTCGTTCGATTAGATACTTTGGCATGGTCTTTTACTCCTTGAATTTCAAATCTCAATTTCAATCTCGGATACCCGCCCGCTTACGCAGGCGGTTCTGACAAGATCTCAATACGCGGCCAGTTTGCGCGCCGCATCCAACACATCCTTCGTCTGCGGCAAATAGTAATCTTCCAACGGCGGCGAATAAGGCACCGGCGTATCCAGCGACGCCAGCCGCAGCACCGGCGCATCCAGCCATTCAAACGCCTCCTCCGCGATGATGGCCGCGATCTCGCCACCAATCCCCCCGGTCCGCGATGCCTCGTGTAACACAATCACCCGGTTTGTTTTTTTCACGCTCTCGAGAATTGCCGGCTTATCCAGCGGCGCCAGCGTGCGCAGGTCGATCACCTCAACGTCTAACCCTTCCTTCTCGAGTTCTGCCGCCGCATCCAGCGCAGTCAACACCATGGCCCCGAAAGTAATAATAGTCAGGTCGCGTCCCTCGCGGGCCGTGCGGGCCTTGCCAATCTCGACAATGTAATCGTCGGCGGGCAGTTCCTCGCGAAGGCGCGGCAGACGGTAAAGCTTTTTGTGCTCGAAAAAGAGCACGGGATCAGGGTCTCGAATCGCAGCCTTGATCAACCCCTTCGCGTCGTACGCAGTCGAAGGTTCGACAATCTTCAGCCCGGCCGTGTTCAGGAAGAAGGCCTCCGCATTGAGCGAATGAAAGGGGCCTGAGCGCACACCTGAACCGCAGGGACCACGAAACACTGCCGGAATATTCGCCCCCCAGCGGTAACGCGACTTCGCCGCATAGTTAGTCAGTAGATCAAACCCCGCGGAAATGAAGTCGATAAACTGAAACTCGGCAACCGCTTTCATTCCCATCAGTCCGGCGCCGCAAGCCGCGCCCACAATCGCAGCTTCAGAAATAGGCGTGTCGATTACGCGCCCGCTGCCAAACTCATCAAGCAACCCGTCGGTGACTTTGAACGCGCCGCCGTATGCGCCCACGTCTTCACCGATAACAAAAACGCTCGGGTCGCGTTCCATCTCTTCCCAGATACCCTGGCGAATGGCTTCAATCAACGTCGCCTGTCCGCCCCGCTCCGGTCGCGCAGACTTGTGCTCTTTTTTGGCCGGGGCAGACGGACTACTTGCAGGAGCAGCGGTGGGTGCAGGCGTAGAGCTGGGAGCAGGCGCGGCACTGGCAGACGGAGCCGCGCTTGCCGCAGGAGACGAAGTATCCGCGCCGGCTGTCTCTCGTGGGGACTGATCTTTGGGCCGGGGCACCAGTTTTTGAATCTTCAATGACCCGGAGTCCAAAGTGGGTTTGGAGTTCATTCGAGCTCTATCCTTCTCTCGTTTACCGCTAAGACGTAAAGGCGCAGAAATGGGCCCTCTAAATCGAACTAGCCCTATTATCTTTCCTGGCGGTTCAGTTCTTCAAAACTTCAGGCCTAAACGCGGGCGCCACAATGTTGTTGTCAAAAACTCCGTAGGCGGCCTGATCCGCGTCGGGCATCGGGGAAGACTCGGCCCAGGCGCAGTCTTCTTCAATCTCTCGCAGCACGTCGGCAGTTATCTCGTCGAGTTTCTCTTTGGTAGCCACCTTCTGCTCCAGCAGGTACCGTTCATAACGATCGATCGGATCGTTGTGCTTCTCCCACCATTCAATCTCGCCGGCCGGCACATAACGTTGATCGTCATGTTCGGCGTGGCCCCTCCGCCGGTAGGTCTTCGCTTCGATTAAGACTGCGCCTCCGCCCCCGCGCGCAAACCCGACCGCGCTCCTGGTGGCCTCATAACAGGCGAGCACATCATTGCCATCAACGATCGAAGCCGGAATGTTATAGCCGGCAGCTTTTTCGGCCAGATCCGTGACCGCGGTTTGCAATGCGGTCGGCGTCGAATAGGCGTATTGATTGTGTTCGGCAATGATAATCAACGGGAGCCGCTGCACGGCTGCAAAGTTTAATCCCTCGTGAAATGCCCCCGTGCTCATGCCGCCGTCACCGATATACGCGACCGCCACAATCTTCTTCTTTTGCATTCGGGCGGCCAGCAGGACCCCGGTCATCACCGGAATCATGTCGCCGAGGTGGGAAATTGGACCGATGAAACCTTTATCCATGTCGCCGAAGTGGATATTAAGATCGCGCCCGCCGGATGGTCCCCAGGCCTTAGCCATATACTGCGCGAAGACGTCGCGTGGCCGGATCCCCTTCACCAGCACCGCGCCCAGATCGCGAATCAGCGGCGTGATGAAATCGGTCCGCCGCAACGCGTATGCACTGCCAACTGCGGTCGCTTCCTGCCCCAGCGAACGAAACACCCCGCCCACCACTTTGGTCTGACGAGACAGGTTAACCAGACGCTCTTCCACCAGCCGGGTGAGCTTTAGGTAGCGATAGAGCTCGAACATTTGCTCGGGCTTGAGTTGAGTTTCCGCAATGCAAGTCAGCGGTTTACCATCGCCCGGCTTTCTCGGCGCATACTTGGTGCTGATGCGCATCTCGAAACGCGGCCGCTCAGGCCCGCGGCGGCGTGAGCTCTTGCCACGCGGTCTCTGCTTTCCTTCGGAGGTTTTTTCCATAGGTTCCATTTATGGTCGCGGTCTTGTCAGAACCACCTGCGTTAGCGGGTGGCCGCTAACCTCAGCTGTACCGGGACCGCCCGCTCATGCAGGCGATTTTGACTAGGCAAACTAAATATGCACCGCCAGGCCGTGTACGCCCTCGGCGGCTTCCATCACAGTCTCGGAAACTGTCGGATGCGCGTGCATCGTCCGGCCAAGTTCCTCGGCGGTTGATTCCAGCTGCATCGCCACGCACGCTTCGGCAATCAGCTCGGTGGCGTGGGCGCCAATGATGTGCACGCCGAGTATCTCGTCATACTTGCTTTCGCCGATGATCTTAACAAAGCCCTCTTCCTCGCCGAGGATTCGTGCCTTGCCCGAAGCTGAAAACGGGAACTTTCCGATCTTCACGTCATATCCCTGCTCGCGGGCTTTGGCTTCGGTTAGACCAACAGACGCGACTTCGGGGTCGCAGTAGGTGCAGTTTGGGACCAGGCGAAGATTGATCGGCCGCACGTCTTTTTTCCCAGCCATGTGTTCGACCGCGACAATGC
The DNA here is from genome assembly GCA_035543975.1 of Pyrinomonadaceae bacterium. Taxonomy (GTDB): domain Bacteria; phylum Acidobacteriota; class Blastocatellia; order Pyrinomonadales; family Pyrinomonadaceae; genus PSRF01. The sequence continues at coordinate 1,759 of DATKIS010000251.1, read as the reverse complement.
CTTCCTTCGACGCGAGATGAGCCAGCAGCGGTGTGGGAACGACGTCGCCGATAGCGTAGACGCCCCTCTCTCCGGTCTGCTGAAACTCGTCAATCTGGATGAAGCCCTTTTCGACCTTTATCTTCGTGCCTTCGAGGCCCAGTCCCTGAGTGAAGGGCATGCGCCCGACGGCTACCAGCAACATCTCTGCTTCGAGACTCACCGGCTCGCCTTTCGAAGTTTTGCCGGTTACGCGAACACCAGTTTCAGTCTTCTCCAGCTTTTCGAGTTTGGTATCAAGCTGCGATTTGATTTTCCGTTTGCGGAACGACTTCTCGAGTTCCTTGGAAACTTCCTCATCTTCCAAAGGCACCAGCCGGGGCATTAACTCAACGATGGTGGTCTCAGCGCCAAAGCGCGAGTATACCGAGGCAAACTCGCAGCCGACCGCACCCGCGCCCATCACAATCAGCGACTTGGGCACGTCTTTTAGTTCGAGGATGTGATCGCTGTTGACCACATGCACGCCGTCGGTTTCAAAACCAGGAATGGGCCGGACTACCGAGCCGGTGGCAATGATGATGTTTTTGGTTTCGAGTGTTTGCTTGGCCCCGTCAGCCCCGGTGACTTCTACTTTTCCGGGCAAGGCGAGTTTGCCGGTACCCTTGAAAACCGTCACCTTGTTTTTCTTCATCAGGTATTCGATACCCTTGGTGTTCTTCAGCACCACTTTGTCTTTGCGTTTTTGCACGTCCGCAAAGGCCAGCTGAATCCCGGACACCTGCACGCCGAAATCCGCCGCGTGTTGCATCTGTTCGTATACGTGGGCCGACATCAACATCTGCTTGGTGGGAATGCAACCACGCAGCGTGCACGTGCCACCCAGACGAGTGTCTTTTTCAACCATCGCCACCTTGAGGCCCAACTGGCCGGCGCGTATTGCGGCCACGTAGCCGCCCGGTCCACTGCCGATAATAGTTACGTCAAACTGTTCGTTAGCCAAAGTGTTTGATTTCCTCTCTCCCTGGGAGCGCAGGCATCCTGCCTGCCCTGAGCCCCATCGGCGCCATCGGCGCGAACAAATGCGCGACCACGCAGATGCGACCTGGCAAGACCTCCCTACCGTTTCCAGTGCTTTCTAATTTAGACCGGCATTATAATCATTCGCCACTGATTCATCCAATTGGGGCTCGGTGTAACGCAAACTGTTAGTTTGCGTTGACCGGGAGAGGGCCGCCGAGTGGGTTATGCAACAACGCAAACTAACAGTTTGCGTTACATTTAGACCCCTCGGTTTGACGCTTTGGTCTGACGGACCGTCAGCCAGTAGCCCCGTCCGTTAGGGCGGAGTAATTATGACCCTCTAGTTTCTGAGTACCGAAGGTGCGCCACTAATGCCGGCCCCTCGGGCCTCGAAGAACCAGATAATCAACTTCCCCGCCCTGACGGACGGGACTACTAACTACCGGTCCTTTCGGACCTAAAGCGTGGCGGCGATTAATCCCGAACCAAGTCAGACCTGAATTCTTATTAGCGAGGGCATTTGATGAAACACTCCGAAGGCTTTCTTAAACTCGTCATCGAATCCAAGAGCCGCATCCGCGAAGTCACCGTCGCGGAAACGAGAGAACGGATGGCAGGTCACAATGGCATCCGCCTGATAGATGTGCGTGAGGACAACGAATGGGCCGAAGCTCACGCTGCCGGCGCCGAGCACCTCGGCAAAGGCATCATCGAGCGCGACATTGAAGTGTCGGTGCCTGACAAGTCCACCGAAGTC
>DATKIS010000250.1:0-2094 GCA_035543975.1 Pyrinomonadaceae bacterium | reverse complement strand
CTGTCCCAGCCCAGAGTGTGCCCCCACCACTGGTGAGCAACTTCGTGCGGTCCTACGTAACGCCAGAAATTGTTTGTGCCCCCGCGTACGCCCATGAGCTGCGAACGCTGAGTTTCATCGATGAAGGCGGTATACGGCATGAACACCAGGGTCGGCCATGCCTGTCCGAAGAAACCGGCCGGCTGTTGGGTCATCGCGATGCGCGAATATGGCAGCTTTCCAAAATAGGCATTGTAAATACGGGTTGAATTCTGGGCGTCAGCCAAAGCTGAGTCTGCCATCTTGGTGGTCGAGATCGCTCCCAGAGTCGTAAAGGTCTCAACGCCTCTCGCCTCCGCCTGCTCGATGTTTCTTTGAATCTCCTTCACTTCGTCGGGCACTTCCTCGTTCGCATAAAACTCGATGTTGTAGCCGGTCGCTTTATCGGCAATCTCCTTCCTCTTGAACCTGCCATAGTTAAATCCGGAAACTGCCAATTCAGTGGTACCACTCGACCACTTGGCTACCGAAAGCTCGCCATCACGTGTTTCCGGTCCCGTCGTTGCACCCGTGCCGACAAACATATTGCCCTTCGGATAGCGAAAGGTAAGATCGAAGGTGGCGCGATCGCCAAACTGCGTGCCGGCATTGTTCGGATACCAGGTAGACCGGGGAATAAGAATAAAGTTACCGCCACCCGAGTCTCGCAGCGCGTCGCCGCCGCCATACGTCACAGTCAAGGTGTAACTTTTGCCGGCTTCCATAGCCTGCGGCATAACCACTCCAAGATCGGCGTCCTCGTCCCTGCCTTCCTGAATGAAATTCAAATCGCGACCTTGTTCATCCTGCACTCGACTCACCCGCAGCGTCCGGTAAAGATTGAGCAGCACGACGCGCCCCGGAACCAGCGACCTAAAAGTAAAACGGTCCGTCGCCGACAGGTTTGCTCCCTTGATCGTGCCGTTGATTTCGTGATGGGTAATGTCGATCAGCCGGTGGTCCTCGCTGCTGCTGGCGGTGCCCTTCTGATATTCCTCAATTCGATGAAAGGCGGTCCAGAATCCTCCGTCTTCTTCGCCATAGCTGAATAGCAGCACTTCCTCGGGCGACACTTCGGGTATGCCGAGCGGATTGAAGAAATAAATCAACTTGCTGAAACGCTTGCCATTGATGAAGGCCGTGAAAAACCCCGGGCGTCCGGGCGCATAAAGATCCGCCAACACCCGCAGCTCACTGTTATCGCGCAGACGCTTGCGCAGGAGGGACTGATTCTCACGAAACAGATCGTTGGCCCGACTGGTCTGTGGCCCGCTGGTTCCCATCTTCACGGCCGGCGCACCTTTTATCTCTTCAAATGTCTTGTCCGTAAAGCGTAAGACGAGAGCCGAAAACTGTTCGGTGATGGAGGGCTCGTTTGTGAAGATTTTTAGGCTGTTCTTTTCAACATCGGTCGGAGGTACTAATCCAAATTCGCCGTCACCAATAAAAACGGCCCCGGTATAGCGCCCTTCCACGGGCGCCAAAAAATAAAGCTCACCGCTGCGTAAGGTGAAGGTGGCGCCTTCTTTCTGAAGTAACAGGTTGCTTACGGTTGCAAAGGGTCCGGAAAAGTCCTGGCCGGCTTTCGCCTGTTGGCGAAGTTGTTGATAGACCGGATCGCTGTTGGCTTTGACTCCGCCGGTAGCAACCGTCACATTTGCCTCCACCGCCGCCACCTCGAGCTTCACATCTACCGGAGCCACAGCCCCTTCGTCCAACTTGACGGATTCTTTGCGAACTTCAGCAAAACCGGATGCTGAAATCACCACGGAGTAGCTACCGGCGGGTAGCCCCTCGATCTTGTAACGCCCTTGCTGATCGGTAACCGCGCTAAACCTCTGATTGTTGACCTCATCAGTAATCGTGACTGATGCGCCAACTACAGCGTCACCTTTTGGATCTGTGACTCTTCCTTCGATGCGCCCACCCGCCGCATACGCGATGGCCATGGATAGCATTACGGCAAACACAATTAGCCAGCCGTACCGAATTCTATTTTTTAGGGACATGGTCTTTCCTCTCAGATGGGGCCAGAGTTCGAGGTACGTGACGGCGTGGGCGACTCATTATTTATTG
>DATKIS010000249.1:0-6114 GCA_035543975.1 Pyrinomonadaceae bacterium | reverse complement strand
ATGGCGCTCCGCAGATCCTGCACCGCCTCATCAAAATAGCCATGATCCATGAATAGTTTCCTCGCTCGCTCCTGTTTCTCTTGATTGCCGTAGTTCGGTTGTTGCTGGTCGCCGGCAAGAAGTCCGCTGGCTGTGGAAGATGCCTCTTCAGGAGTGCGTGGTGATGTCACTGGAAGCTGGTTCAACGACTCGTTGGGTAGGTCCCATGTCATCGCCGCCAACAGCTCGGCAGCGATGGCCTGACGCATAGCCCTATCAGTCTCGCTGCACACGTCAACCTCGCTGGTGCCCCCAGCAAGGAAATCCCTGACTGCGTCTAATTGCTCTCTGCCTTCGCCGTCCACAGTTGATGCTGCTCCGTGCTTTATGAGGGGCAATCTTGCTCCAGACTCCCGCCAAGCTATGCCCAGTTACCAAGCACAGGCATATTTACTTCAGACTAACTTAACCAAGCTGAAAGACTAGCCCTTTCTCTAAAGATAGTCCGATTCGCCTGTTTCTTCTATAGAACCCCAGGTTTGCCAAGACTTTTCTGCCAATCTCCAAAACGAAGTCGGGACTCTCTCAGTGCCTCCTTGGTGTTCTCCCCGTCTCTGTGGTGAGTGTTTTTCGGCCGTTTTCCTACCACAGCGACACGGAGCGCACAGAGGAGGCACCGAGATTCGAAAATTGGATCGCAAAAGGGCAGAAAGAGCTTGCTCGCAGCACCCGAGCCGGGCTATTTTAGGTATGCTTCGTTGCTCAGAGAAATCGAAGCGCCCCGACCATCCTATTCCAGGCCATCCCGACCCGATAACCTTTCAAACTTTAGACTTAGATCTTCAAGCGTAACCCCAGCTTCGCGTGTCCGAAGCAAACGTTCCAAGCATGACCGCGCAACTTCCCGGCACGCAAACTGCTCTTTAGTCCGACGGCGTCAAGGATGCCCGGATTAGTACCTATCACGATGCAGAAAGCAACGGCGGTTTTCCCTTAGTCGTCTCTTCTGCCCCACATCCTCCCAAACCTTGTAAGAGTTCACCAGCCCGGTGAGCAAAAATCTCCAAAAGAAGTTGAGCTGTAGATGACCTTAATATCAAGCATCGTCCGAATCGCACTGTTAGGACCTGTTCTGGTTTTCCTCGTCGCAAGTCCGTCTGTCTTAAAGGCATCAACCGGAAAAAACAGGCCTGCCAAACAAGCGCAAGCCAAGCGCACTCTTCCATCGGCTGAAGGAAAAAAAGTCTCGGCACTGCGCAAGACAGGTGTCTCTGCCAGGGAAACCGGCCTTGAAAAACGTCGCCAAATATCAGAGGTAAAACTGAGCCCGGTCAACGGGTCCACCAAGTCTTCTAAGATCGCCAGGCGGCGGCTTGAACAACAGCGCCTGGAGGCGAAACGTCGCGCTGAAGCTGAGCGAGCCGCCTACGTTAGGGCGATCGAGAGAACTCGCGATGAGCAGTTGCGCAATCAGGTGCAGGCGTTAATTGCCAAAGATGACCTTACCGGCGAAGACTCTGAAGTACGTCGCATCGCGGTTGCGGCGCTGGGCAATCACGCAGGTACCGTGGTCGTAATGAACCCGCAAACCGGTCGCGTTTACTCAATGGTGAATCAACAGTGGGCGTTGCGCGAAGGATTCAAGCCCTGCTCGACAATCAAACTGGTTACCGGACTGGCGGGGCTGAACGAGAACCTAATTGGCCTTGACGAGACGGCCAATATTTCCACGAACAACCAGGTTGGCTTGACCCGGGCGCTCGCCTATTCCAAGAACGGATACTTCCAGCAGGTGGGCGGTCAGGTCGGCTTCGACAAGATGCTTTCCTACGCACGACGGCTCGGACTCGGTGAAAAGACAGGGATCAACGTTCACAATGAATCTCAGGGCAGCGTGCCATCACGCTCCGCCCAGGCGCGCATGTGGTCGCACGGAGACGACTTCCAGGTAACCCCAATACAACTGGCAACGCTGGTGTCGGCGATGGCCAACGGCGGCAAGTTGCTGACACCCCGAGTAACTCGCACAAAACAGGAAGAGCTTAACTTCAAGACCAGGGTGCGCCGTCAAATCAAGATGGAGACGGACAGCTGGCGCCAGATGATCCCGGGAATGGTCGGCGCGGTCAGCTACGGCTCGGGTAGACGGGCCTACGATCCTCGCGAGACCGTGGCTGGTAAGACTGGTACCTGCATCGAGGAAGGAAACTGGGTGGGTCTGTTCACTTCCTACGCGCCGCTCGCGAACCCGCAGCTGGCTGTGGTGGTAATCGCCCGCGGCGCCGACGCTCACAATCACTTGCCTGCGGCAGTCGCCGGCCGAATTTATCGAGACCTGAACGGCCGTTTCGGCACGCCCGCAAACCTTCAACTTGCGACAACCCGGAGGTCAACAGCTGGCAAACCGCTAGGCTCCGACGAAGATGAGGATGAAGAAGACGGTTCAACAGCTGTCAGCAAGACGTGGAGCGAAGCGAACAACATTGGTGGGATTAGCCGAACGCGCGATGCTCAGCCGCTCGCACGCACATCGAGCCAACCAACCGACACCAAAGTTAAGCCCGTGCTGATGCAAATCCCGAGTCGCAAACCTGAGGCGGTGAAACCTCTTGTGACTCCTGCCGGCAAGCCCTCGAATAACTTATTGCCTGACACCAGACCGCGTCGCGTCTTCGGCGAGTAAGAGTGGGTTCTCTTTCTCTGAAGAAGCCCGCAAATGCTCCCACTGGGCTCGGCACAAAATGCCGATTTCGTGCTTTTTCGAGTGAGTTCGTGGATCGCCTGCCCCAAACGTTTAGGAACGATCCACGAAGTTACACGAAATTCCACGAACCGATCTCCCTTCATTTTCCACCTCCTTCAATCATAGGTAGAATAGGTCCGAAACGTCACCTCGGCCCTGTCTGTCCACGTGAGGAGGAGTAATGAAAACCAGATCGTTTGGCTGCATAGCCTTCGTTTTGATCGCGGCAATATCGTTTCAGGCAACCGCTCAACGGAAAGGCCAGCCAGCCGTACGTGAAGCGATGATTGTCTCCACGGAATGGCTCGCGCAACATCTGGAAGACGAGGCGCTGGTGCTGTTTCAGGTGGGTGAGAAGGAAGAATATGCCGCCGGTCACATTCCGGGCGCTCAGTACCTTGCCCTCGCAGACATCTCAACTCCACGTGGCGAGGGACTATCTCTCGAACTACCGCCTGCAGCTCAACTCAAAACAACTCTTGAGAAACTGGGCGTGTCCGACAAATCGCGAATCGTAGTCTATTTCAGCAAAGACTGGGTGACGCCCACAGCCCGCGTGTTTCTGACGCTCGACTATCTCGGCTTCGGCGATCGCACTTCAATTCTCGACGGTGGTTTGCCGGCCTGGCGAGCCGAAAAGCGACCGGTGACCACTGAAGAAGACATCGTCAAGATGGGAAGCTTGTCGGCGGAACCTAATAAACAGATCGTGGTCGACGCGGCGTGGGTGAATGCCAATCTAAACAAACCCGGAGTTATGATTCTCGACGCGCGCGCGCCCAAGTTCTACACCGGCGAAGACCCCGGGCGGATGCCCCGCGGTGGACACATCCCCAACGCAAAGAACATCCCCTTCTCCAGCCTGGTCGACGACCCCAGCAACAAGTTCAAAAGCCCCGAGGCGCTACGTGCTCTCTTCAACACCGCCGGCGTGAAGCCTGGCGACAGCATCGCCACCTACTGTCACATTGGCCAACAAGCAAGTCTCCTCTACTTCGTCGCCCGCTACCTCGGCTACGATGCCCATCTCTATGACGGCTCATTCGAAGACTGGAGCCGGCGGAGGGATTTGCCCGTGGAGAAGTCGGAAGCCATTAAAGAATGACTCACAGTAAGAGGCAATTGGCGTTGGGAGAAAGCGAATGTTGCATTTTCACTTTGGTTGTGCAGTCTTGCGGTTGAAGAGCTCCGTTAGGTTAATGCCTACACCTATCTTGTAATAATCCCTATCCTGAACAGCCCGCTGAATGAACACATCCTTGTTCGTAACAGATATTTCTGGAGGTGCATGGTCGAGGAACAGTGGCGTAGATACGCGAACGCCGCCGTTTCCCAGCTTTAACATTGCGGTTCCATACAAATATAAGAAGCTAGCCTCTCTGAAAGGTAGTGGATAGAATCCGTCCAAGCGAAACACATACGAGCGCCTACGACCAATGATCTTGCCAGTTGAATCCTTAACGTTGTGTTTGAGCGAACCACCAGTGACAGCTTCGTTCTGTCCGAACATGACATCAAGAATCCCGGGAAATCGGTTGATGAGTTGCTCGTTTCGATCATAGAAGAACGTCTTTAATCTAATGCCACCGTAGAATTGACGAAGGAAGCGGTCCCGTTCGGGTAAGACAAATGCTATATAGGGATTCTTCGCCGCCTCCTCCCCGAACCGCTCAATAAAGACAGCTCTTTGCGAACTATTCTCCTCAGGAACTTTCCAGATCTGAGCTGACTGTTTTGTCGTTGAGAGAGGGCTTATTGCTCCACCCCCAGCAGTAAAATAAAAAGCTGTTTGTTGTTTTATGCCTGGAATGAGACTTGGAGAAGATTTGTCTGCATCAAAGGCGCGAGCTTCAAACCCCGCCAGAAAATCAAAGCTTTGCACTAAACCCGTTGAGTTACTCGACGTCGCTACCTGATTGGCAAGGTTCGAAGGGAAGACGCCAAACGCAGCCGCCTCCTGTGGAGTAGCTGACAGTCGAATCTGCCCCCAGGTTGATATCCGAGGTAACTGGTCCGTCCGAGGCTTAAATCTTATTGGCGCGGTAAAGAAAAAGTCGAGGAATGGTTTCATCTCGCTATCAGTGGAGCTGGCTCCCACCTGTTCCAAGCCAACGACGGCTCGAGTATTCAGACTGTTAGTGACTATAGTGGCCTCATCAAAAGTTGTAGCACACTTGTCTCCACCACATTTCACTACAGTGAAAGCTTGACGCTTTAAATCTCCCGGCTCAGTGGCATCGCGGAATCTGATTGTGTTAATGCCTTTCAGGATTCTCACTTTCACATTTAGTTGAGCGTCCTTACCCGCCGGATAAGACACGTCAATGTCGTCGCTCACGAAGGTGTCTTTGTCGTTGGTCACGTCATATCTAATCTGGGTAATGCCGCTATCCTTTGCAACGGTCAAATACGAGTCGACTGAACCGACATCCTTTACAGGAGGAAAGTCGGGCTTTGGCTTGTCCACCGTAATTGGCGCTTTCGTCGGTTTGTCGGGTTCTTCCTTGTCTTGATCAGAATCGGCCTCAACCTCCTCCTTCTCGACCGGTTGTTGACCGCCTCGATTCTTTCCCTTGGCAGTCACCCCACCTGAAACCCGCGGAGGTTCAGTGTTCTGAGCGCGCACGGTGGGCTCGTCTTGATTAGTGGCTGGCGCTTCAGCGGATTCTTTCGCCTCGTAAGCGACCTTGTCCGACGATAACGAAAAAGGATCCTTGCACCACTTTCCCAAACATCGAACGTCGATGGGACCAATGAGCGTATCCACAGGATCATCGTTTACAAAACCAATCAAGGTTATCCTGTTCCAATCCTTGAACAAGTTCACAACAATTTCATGTTCACCGTCGGAAGAAAATCGTATCTCTTTGCTGGTTACAGCATCCACGCGGCAATCAACCTTTACCCTCAACAGCCTCCTGCGGGCATTAATTACCCTGAAGAGCCACTTGCAAAACTCGTCATGAGAGTTATTAGCAAAAACTATTTAACGGCATGGGATTTTGACTTTTTACGCTGAAAGGGTTGGCTAATTCCAGCCCAGGGTTTGCCTTGAAACCCTGGGGTAAAGAGTAGGAAGAAGATTCTTCGCAACTCTGAAGGAGTTGCGATGGCTTTATTGTTCGCGAGGCGTAACGCAACTCCTTCAGAGTTGCATCTTCGAAAATGAAACCCGTTTTTCCCCGGGTTGCCAAAAGCGCAACCCGGGGCTGGAATTAGCCAACGCTTTCAGCGTAATTCAAAATATTCCCTGGTTCTCGCGATTTGTCTCTCTAGTCTCTGGTTCGACGAGTTTTGCAAGAGGCTCTGAAGTGTTTCGGACATTAGGACAGGTTCACAGCAAACATGATTCTCGATTCATTTAAGCTGGACGGCAAAGTCGCACTGGTGAC
>DATKIS010000248.1:0-19098 GCA_035543975.1 Pyrinomonadaceae bacterium | reverse complement strand
GGGCCCTTAAGGTCCTGGCCCAGGACAAGAAGAACGAAGCGAATTGCTTAATGGACGGCGCGTGGACGGGTCACCCGGATCAAAACGCAATCGCCGTGGAGCAATTTCCTGTGCCAAATCAACTGGGGGCGCGCAACCCTGGGGCAGCCAAGCATCCCGATCTGCGGCCGCTGCCGACGGGGGTAGGAAAGATCACGTTGGATGGAACGCGGGCGGCGGTGCGTACTGTCATTCGTTACCGCAATGGGGTGCTAAACGGAAAGGGCGCGAGCCTGCTCGACGGCTACATGGAGGATTTGGCGACGGACCGCATTTATCGGTTGATGATTGCCCAACGAGTATTGCATTGGGACTCAATCGCGAAAGGTCTGGAAGAGGCTGACACGCCGAAGCATACGCGAGACTTCATCAGCGATTTATTTGATAAGGAGCTTAACCGTATTCTTAACGAGCTTCCGGCTGGCGCCGTCGACCCGGCTGAGAAATATCGCGAGGCGCGTCGCATTAGCGAGGCGCTGATCCGGAGCGAAGAGTTTGATCCGATTTGAGAGGGAAGAAAGAGAAGAGCGATAGAACCCATAAGTTCTGTTGGAGCTGTTAACCGCGAATTTCCATCGGAGACAACTATGCAAAATCAGGATGACGTGACGGCGCTGGAAAACAATTGGGCAACTGATGATCGCTGGCGAGGGATAACCCGCGGCTATACGGCCGATGAAGTAGTCCGACTCCGCGGTTCGGTCGAGATCAAACACACCCTCGCCGAGATGGGAGCTCAGCGACTCTGGAGGCTCTTGCACAGCGAGTCTTATGTAGCGGCGCTGGGAGCAATGACCGGATGCCAGGCAGTGCAGCAAGTGCAAGCCGGCCTCAAAGCGATTTACCTGAGTGGCTGGCAGGTCGCAGCAGACGCCAATTTGGCCGGTCAGATGTATCCGGATCAGAGCTTGTATCCGGCCAATAGTGTGCCCGACGTCGTGCGGAAGATTAACCAATCCCTGCAGCGCGCCGACCAGATCTATCAAGCCGAAGGGCGCGACGACGTTCAATGGTTTGCTCCCATCGTGGCCGACGCTGAAGCAGGTTTTGGTGGGAACCTCAATGCGTTCGAGTTGATGAAGGCAATGATTGAAGCCGGCGCCGCCGCCGTCCACTTTGAAGATCAGCTTGCCTCAGCCAAGAAGTGCGGGCACATGGGCGGCAAAGTACTAGTGCCAACGCAGGAGTTCATACAGAAGCTTATCGCCGCGCGTTTGGCGGCTGACGTGATGGGCGTGCCCACCATTATCGTCGCTCGCACCGATGCGAACGGCGCCAGCCTGCTGACCAGCGACGTCGACGAACGCGATCGAGCTTTCCTGACCGGAAGCCGCACCTCTGAAGGATATTTCGCTGTCAGACAGGGCCTCGATCAGGCAATCAGTCGCGGACTGGCCTATGCTCCTTACGCTGACATGATCTGGTGTGAAACCTCGGAACCCAACCTCGAAGAAGCCCGCCGCTTTGCTCAAGCTATCCACGCGGAGTTTCCCGGTAAGCTGCTGGCTTACAACTGCTCGCCGTCGTTTAATTGGAAGAAGAAACTGGATGAACAAACCATCGCGAAATTCCAAAGAGAGTTGGCGCAGATGGGTTATAAGTTCCAGTTCATTACGCTGGCGGGTTTCCATGTTCTAAACCTCGGCATGTTTGAACTGGCCCAGGGTTATCGAGACAAGGGCATGACCGCCTACGCGCGTCTGCAGGAGATCGAATTCGAGCGCGAAGCTGATAGTAGCTACCGCGGTGTTAAGCATCAGTCGTTTGTGGGCACCGGATACTTCGACGCGGTTGCGCAAGCAATTGCCGGAGGCACTTCATCCACGACCGCCCTGGCGGGATCTACTGAAGAAGAACAATTCGACCATTCAATTGCAATGGAAACCGCGAGTGTGATTACTCAAGTGTGAGTTCTCAGTTTCGGACGTGCGGTAGTGTCACCACCGCTACAGCGTGGTGATGGTTTGCACAAATCTATTCGTGTGCTTTCGTGGATCGTCCTTTAGAACTCTGAGGGTACGATTTACGAAACAACACTATGGAACACGAACCAGTCCTGAATCCTCGTCGCCCACAGACTCGGCTTTCCTACAATACAGACCGGAACACTGCCAGGGATTAGGAAGTTATCGGACCTCAGTTCCCTGCAACTTACTCAGCCAGCACCTGGTGTACAAATGAGACGGCGATCGAACCTTCACCTACTGCCGAAGCCACGCGCTTGATATTTCCACCACGAACGTCTCCCACCGCGAACACTCCGGGCAGACTGGTTTCGAGAAGGTAGGGTGCTCTCCTAAGGGGCCAAGCTGCGGCCGCTAAATCCTCCGCTGACAGATCCGAGCCTGTCTTGATGAACCCCTGCCGATCAAGCGCAACACAGCCATCAAGCCAATCAGCATTGGGTACAGCGCCGGTCATTGAGAACACGTAGCCGATGTTATGAGTCTCGCTGTTGCCCGTCTCACTATCTCGCCAGGTCACCCGCTCGAGTTGATCACTCCCCCCTAAAGCCGTGATCTCGGTGCTGGTTTTCAAGTCGATGGTAGGGCTCTCTTCGATCCGACGAATCAAATATCGCGACATGCTTGCCGCCAGTCCATTCGAACGGACCAACATGTACACTCGCCTGGCAGTTTGCGCGAGAAACACCGCGGCTTGACCGGCTGAGTTTCCTCCCCCCACCACGATCACTTCTTCGCCGCCACAGAGTTGAGCTTCCAGATGGGTAGCGGCGTAATAGACACCGGCGCCTTCAAACTGCGACAAATTATCGAGCGGCAACCTGCGATACTGGGCGCCGGTAGCAATCACTACTGCGCGGGCCGGTATGTGTTGACCATCGTCAATCTGGATCGCATACGGCTTCCGATCACAGGTCAAACCTTTGGCATCTTTCGCAATCAGAACCTGGGCGCCGAACTTCTGAGCCTGGGTGAAGGCGCGTCCCGCGAGTTCCTGTCCGGAAATACCAGTCGGGAACCCAAGATAGTTCTCAATTTTCGAACTCGACCCGGCCTGTCCTCCCGGCGAGCTGGATTCCAGGACCAATACCTCAAGTCCCTCCGAAGAACCGTAGACCGCCGCGGCCAGCCCTGCGGGTCCGGCGCCAACAATCACCAAATCGCGGACCTTGCTCGAATCGATGCCGGCGTTGAAGCCAAGGCAGTCGGCAATCTGCTGGTTGAGCGGGTTTCGCAGCACAGCTTGCCCACGACAGATCAACACCGGCAGGTCGCCGACTGAGACCTTGAAGTGATCCAGCAGGTTCTGCACCTCGGCGTCGCGTTCAAGATCTACATATGAAAAGGGATGACTATTGCGGGTCAGGAACTCCTTAATCCGAAACGTATCCAGGGAATGACTCGAACCGATTAGCACAACATCTCCGACGCTGCGTGCAATTAGCTCCAGCCTTCGCAGGATAAACGCACGCATGAAGATATCGCTCAGCTCGGTGTCCGTCTGAACCAACGCCAGTAAGTTCTGCCGGTCAATCTCGATGACTTCGCTGGGTTCTCCCGCGCGGATGCGCACCAGTCCGCGCCGCCCGGTCAAGACGTTCAGCTCGCCAGTGAAAGTCCCCGGCCCATCAACGGCCACAACTTCTTCCTGGTCCCCTGACGTTTTAAGAATATTCAGAGAACCCGTTACCACGACAAAAAACTTGCTGCCGTAGTCGTCGGCGTCCACGAGTGTTTCACCCGTTGGGACCTGCCTTATGCGCCCGTGAGCTAAGACGCGTGCCTGCTGGGCGGCAGTCAGCCTGGGGAACATGTCGTCAATTGGGGTAGCAGGATTAGGCGGGTCTTGATAAGCCATAAAGTATTTGCGAACGTTATCACACGAAAATGGCACGGCGCCAAAGGCTGAGTTCTAATGCTACAGCCTGACCATTGGTAACGGATTCCATGGTTGTTTACGCAGTTGATTAAGCTCAAGCAGAACCAGCCGCTTGTGAAAGCCGGCGCTGGGCCATTGCGACGAGATCTCTTTTATCAACCTGCGCGGGAGCCCAAAAGCGAATAGTCCCATCGAGACATCTATCAGGTCGGCGCGCCGTAGCGGCTCCACCAGCCATTGCGACTGCCCGCGATAGGGCGAGATCTTATGGTGAACCAGAATCATTTCAGTGATCTCGGGAGTCCATTCCGCTTTCCCCGCCTGGTTCAAGTGAACGCAAGCCAAATCGACGGACGGCTGCAGATAGTCAAAGGTACGGTCAGTCCATATTCCGAGGTCATGAAAAGCCACGGCGGTAGCGATCTTCTCGAGTTGGTCCTCCGACGATAGAGCGACGCACAGATTTACAACCCGGTAGACGTGATTCCGGTAAGCTGTGAAATCCCGGCCCAGTTCAGCGGCGTGCTTCTCGAGCACCTGGTCAACAGTGGCTATCTCCGTCAGCAGAATTGATGCTCCCCCCGGCCCACGGCGTGATCTGAATTTGCCCTCACCAACGTTTTGCTAGTGCCAAAGCCCTTGCCGCAGTCAGGCGGGTATCTCCGCGCTACCATCTCAGCTGCCCGCCGCCTTCACGGTGCCGGCTGCCTTTTTGATGATTGCGGCTACCGCGCTTGGCTGCGAGACATAGATCGCGTGGCTGCCCGCGGCCTCAACCACAGTGGAACCCGCCCGCTGGGCCATAAACCGTTGTGCCGCTGGCGGGATCATCTTGTCGTCAGTGGCTACCAGGTACCAGCTCGGTTTGGTTTTCCACGCCGGCTCGCTGATCGTGCCGCTCAACGCCTCAACACCCCAAGGGACTTGAGAGTCGGCCATGAAGGCAGCCTTACCAGGTTCCACGTCAGCCGCGAAGGAAGCGGCAAACTTTGCGTTGTCAAGGAAGAGATATCCGTCCCGGGGTGGGAGGATCGGCGGCACCGGCGCGCCAGCCGGCGGATCCTTGATTAGGGTGGCCACCGACTCGCCCGCGTCTGGCGCAAACGCAGCGATGTAAACAAGACCGGTAACTTTTGGATCGTTGCCCGCCTCGGTAATTACTGCCCCGCCGTAGGAGTGGCCGACGAGAATTACGGGGTCATCCTGCGAGGCGACAATGCGCCTGGTTGCGGCGACATCGTCAGACAGCGATGTTGTGGGATTCTGAACGATGGCGACGGTGTAGCCGTCATTCCTGAGAATGTTGTAGACACTCTCCCAACCGGAGCCGTCTACAAAGCCACCGTGGACGAGCACGACGCTCCTTGGTTTCAAATTTGAATTCTCAGTCATAATTCTCTCCTCTCGTTTGAGATAGATTTTGAAGGTTGTGATTCACTTTCGCGCGCGCCAACTCCCTGGAGTGCGGCAGGCCCGCGCCCCAGGGAGTTGACCGCCGTCCTCAATCTCACACTCCAGTCGTTGCATCCGCTTTCTCACTAACAGGGAGCCGCGCAGCAATCCACTGCGTAATGTCGCCCATGACGACTTCCTTATCGATGTCGTTGAGCAGATCGTGAAAGTGTCCCTCGTAGAGCTTAAGCGTTTTGTCAGCCGAACTCGCCTGCTCGTAGAAATGCTGACTGCCGCTTGGCTTCGTGGCTTTGTCTTCCGTGCCATGCAAAATCAGTAATGGAAGGGAGATAAGTGGAAACTCTTCTCTCAGCCGGTTATCGGCATTTATCATCACTGCCGCGGTCTGGGCCGGCTGAGACTCGCCCATGATCAGCGGGTCGTTATCCATCGATTCGACAACCTGCGGGTCGCGCGAAAAGTCTTTATTCTTCAAGCTAAAGACGTGGGTATGCGGTGTGATGTGACTCAACCCTTTCAAAAACGTGAGAACCAAATCCGGCACCGGCAGTTCGTAGGCAAAGCTCTCGCAGATTAGCCCGTCAATCTCGGATTGATGGTCAAGTGTGTAAACACAGGAAACCACGCCCCCGGCGCTGTGACCCAGTACGAAAACCGGCAGACCTGGATTCTCCGATTTTCCCGTCCTGACGAGCGTGGCCACGTCATCAACGTAGCCTTCTATGCTCTCGACGTAATAGCGCTCGCCGTCGGATCTACCGCGTCCGCGTAAATCCAACGCATATACGGCTAGGCCATTGGCAGCTAACTGCTCGCCAACCCATAGATATTGACCACTATGAGAATTGAAACCGGGAACGATGACGACCACCCCGCGAGGTTCTCCCTCTGGTCGCCAGGACCTGGTAAAAATATTGATACCTCCTCCGCCTGCGAAGTTACCTTCTTTCACTGTATTAATCGGCACTTGGCCCATGACACTTTCCTCCTGTTGAAATAGAACCTGGGCCTTTGAGAAGGTATCCAGATTTCGGTTGATGTGATTACTGCCTGGATCGCGCGGTGGCGCTGGTCAGCCCTTGATAAACGCGAGCAGGTCAGTATTGATTTGCTCTGCGTGGGTAGTCGGCATGCCATGTGGAAAACCAGGATAGGCTTTCAGCGTCCCCTGCTTCAGGAGCTTAATCGATCTGGCAGCACCAACTTGGTAGGGAACGATCTGGTCGTCCTCGCCATGCATGACCAGCACCGGCACGTCTATGATCTGCAAATCCTCGTAAAACTCCGTTTCAGAGAAAACCTTAATACAGTCGTACTGGGCCTTTATTCCACCCATCATTCCCTGACGCCACCAGTTGTCTCTGATGCCCTGCGATATCGTTGCTCCGGGACGATTGTAACCGTAGAAAGGCATGGTGAGATCCTGGTAGAACTGCGAACGATGGTTTGCGGTCCCGTTGCGAATGTCGTCAAAGACTTCAATAGGGACGCCGTCGGGATTCTTCTCCGACTTCACCATGCAAGGAGGAATGGCGCTGATAATCACAGCCTTGGCGACACGGCCGTTAGCGTGGCGCGCGACATAGCGAATCACTTCGCCGCCGCCGGTAGAGTGTCCGATGTGAATGGCGTCCTTAAGGTCGAGCGCTTCGGTGAGTTCGGCCACGTCGGCGGCATAGGTGTCCATGTCGTTGCCGTGCTGCGTCTGAGTAGAGCGGCCATGCCCACGGCGATCATGAGCGATCACCCGATAACCATTTCCCAGAAAAAACATCATCTGCGCGTCCCAGTCGTCTGCGGATAACGGCCAGCCATGATGGAAAACAAGCGGCTGACCTGTGCCCCAATCTTTGTAAAAGATCTGCGTGCCGTCTTTGGTAGAGATGGTTGATCCTTGAGTACCCTTATTCTGCTCTGGCATAGGAACTCCTTCTTTTTGATTTAAGAATTTCTGCCTCTATTTTTGGTTGAAACCGCGCGTACACTTGGGGAATCATGATCTCCCGCCGGGCCAAACATTCCTTGAATCGGGCGAGAACGCTCCCGGTCCCAGAACGGCGGCGGAAGCTTAAGCAGCCCCCGAACTCATGGCCGACGATTATTACATGTTCGAGCGAACCCTGGCTGCGAACAACGGCAGGTGCTCTGACGATTTGGCTGGCTCTGACGGCGCTTTACAGAACCCGCGCGCCGGACTCGGAACTCTCTGTGTCCTGTGGTGAGAAGGTTCTCACGTTTTCTCTACCACCGGGGCATGTAGTCGAACGCGCAACTTGATCAAATATAGAAGAGACGTTAGCTTCGTCTAAGATGGAAGCATCATTCACATCAGCCGGTGTCCTGGCCTTGCTCGGCCTGGGACTTGTATTCGGCCTCAAACATGCAACCGAAGTCGATCATGTGGTCGCCGTCTCTACAATCGTTAGCGAACATCGCAGCGTGTTTCGGTCGGCGCTGGTCGGCGGTCTATGGGGCGTCGGACATACTACCTCGCTATTGGTCGTAGGCGTAGTGGTGCTGGTGTTTCGCGCGGCCATTCCGGCTCCGGTCGCTACCTGGCTGGAGTTTGGTGTGGCCTTGATGATTATCGGGCTTGGCTTGATGGCGATGATGCGTGTCATGCGTCGTCGCGCTGACGTTCACCTGCATAAGCACAGCCATGATGGACAGGCGCACGTGCATGTCCATTTTCATGAAGCGGCAACGCGGCACGCACCGAGGCAAGCCTCCGCGCACATCCATGCGGTCTCCTCTATTGGGATCAAACCGCTGCTGGTCGGGACCATGCACGGCCTGGCTGGATCGGGTGCTCTCACACTTCTCGTCTTGACTCAAATCAAGTCGGCCTGGTTAGGGTTGCTCTATCTGGCAATCTTCGGGATTGGCTCGGTAGCGGGTATGCTGCTGATGTCCGGATTAATCGGACTGCCTTTTGCCCTCACCTCGCGAAACCTGTCTGGATTTCATCATCGTCTCCAAGCCGCGGCAGCGGGTCTGAGCATCGCCTTTGGCTTGTGGTATGCGTATCAGACCGGACTTGCTTCCGGGCTCCTCTAGCCCCCGAATCCACGCTGGAAGAAATCGAAGGCACGCAAAAGGGCGCAATGAATTCGTTGCGCCGTTGTATCTGATTGCCGAGAGCGTAATCAGGCGTTACCGCAGGTATTTGTTGAAAAAATCGAGGGTGCGCGCCCACGCCAGTTTGGCGGCCGTTTCGTCATAACGCGGCGTCGTGTCGTTGTGGAACCCGTGCTGTTTGCCCTCGTACATGTGCAGCGTATACACCTTGTTGTTGGCCTTCAGCGCCGCCTCATAGTTCGCGATGCCCGCATTAACGCCCTGGTCGTTGCCGGCGTACTGCAGCAACAGGGGCGCAGAAATCCTGGGGACATCAGCTACTCCTGCCTGACGTCCGTAGAACGGAACCCCGGCTTTTAGATCAGGACCCAACCGCACGGCCAATTGGTTCACCATCCCCCCACCAAAACAAAAACCCACCGCACCCAGTTTGCCGTTGGAATCGGGCCGCGCTTTGAGCCACTGGGCCGCCGCGACGAAATCTTCGGTCATCTTCTTCCCGTCCACGGTGCGAAACGCCGCGCCGCCTTTCTCATCGCTACCGGGATAGCCGCCCACTGAAGTCAACCCATCCGGCGCAAAGGCGACGAAATTGGCGAGTGCCAGGCGACGCGCCACGTCCTCGATATAGGGATTGAGTCCACGGTTTTCGTGAATCACGAGGACGACGGGGAGTTTTTTCTTCTTCGCCGGACGGGCCAGATATCCCTTGATCGAGCCATTCCCGGCTGGAGACGGCACGACCTCGTAACCAACTTTTATGCGCTTGTCGTCCGGCGGCACCTGCTGGGCCCAGGCGTAGTTGGGTTTCAGTCCGTCGAAGATGGCCGCGACTGTAAGGCCGCCGACTGCAAACTTGGCGGCTCCGTCGAGGAAAGCGCGGCGGTTGATGTCGCCGTGCTGGTATTCGTGAAACAGGTCTAACAACTCCTGCGGATAATCGGAAGCTGCTTTACGTTCCATTCTTTTCTCCTTGTCTGGAATTAGGCGGAGTAAGAGTTTAGTCGGGTTCCTTCCCGTCGCAAAGCCCGACCGAGGTCGGACCCGCCGCAAACGCATCGAAAGTGTCGCTGGGATCCAGCAGCCGAGATCTTCAAGCCGGAGATGGTCTAACTGGTTTTTAACCCGAACTGCTTTCCATTCACTTTGACATTCCTGATTCTGAGGTTCTTGACATCAACAGCCTTGAGATTCTCATCCTTAAGTTTGACGTCGATATTTTCAAGTTTGATGTCGCTGATTGCGGTCTGCCCAGGATTGCCCTGGATTTCGCCGAACGATCCATACCTGCCTTTGATATTCCGGAGCGTCACGTTACGCACCACCGATTTCGGTGGCCGCTGTCCCTTCAAATCAAAGAATTGCGTCCATGGTCGCACTTGAAAAATCGCGCCGGTACTGTCGAGAGTGATGTCGCGGTAGTGAATATCTTCGTAAAGCTGCGGGGTGTCGGGACGCAGTTTCAGCCGCACGAGATTGATTGGCCCTATCACCTTGATTCGCTCAACCACCACATCGCGCACGATGGTCGCTTCGCTGCCAATCGTTAAGACGCCGTGACCGCGCTCGAAGGTGCAATCAACCACCCGGATATGCTCGACGGGCGGGCTGTCTTTGTCGTCCATCGCAAAGGGACCTTTCGAACCTTTCAGACAAACAGCGTCGTCATCCACGCGAAAGGTGCAGCCGCGAACCGTCACGTACTGGCAACTATCAATGTCTATTCCATCGGAACTCGGGGCTCTTAAACCATTCTGCACTTCAAACCGCACGCTCTCTACGACAACGTTTTTGCAGCGGTAGAGGTGCAGGTTCCAGAAACCCGAATCCTTAAATGTAATGCCGCTGATTTGCACGTCTTTGGAATTCTGAATCAGGGCGAGTCGCGGACGTTCCACGTCGAGATTCGTGGTGGCGGGATTCGCTCTCCGCCGTGCCCAGAAGTCTTCCCAAAACGGCGCACCGTTTCCGTCGAGCGTCCCTGACCCGCTGATGCGCAGGTGGTCAACTGTGTCCCCGTTAATGAGCGCCGGCAACCACTCCTCGAAGTGTCCTTCGATACGAGTTTTCATCTTCGGGTAATCTTTGCGGTCGGTTGATCCCTTGATTACCGCTCCTTCATCCAGGTGAAGATTCACACCGGGCTTCAAAAAGATAGCGCCGGAGAGGAACACGCCTTTAGGGACGACTAATGTGCCGCCGCCTTTTGACGCAAGCGCATTGATCGCCGACTGGATACGCTCGGTGTTCAGCGTCTTTCCGTCGGCAATCGCGCCGGAGTCCGTAATGGATTTGCGGCTTTGCTGAGTAGGTTCAATTGCCCCCGGCAACATTTCGGCTTGACGCGAGTTATCATCCGAAACTCTTCCATTGATTCCTGAGGGGGGCACAATCAGGAGCGACAACGACAGAAACAGCAGGAGTTTCATAAAAGGGTTTCCCTCATTTTGAGATGGGATGGTTCAGGAGCAAAGTTGGCCGATTGCAAAACGGCTTTCGTTTCATCAGTCAGTTTAGAAGAGCCCGCAGCCGTCGGCGACAGTGCCATGAAAGAACACTGATCGCGGCGAGCAATTTGAACAGCAGTGTTTGAAATGTGCTAGGTGGAAGACTACAGAATTGGCTGCTGACCGACAAGGACGCTGAGTAGGAGTCGAGCTAGCTTTGCCAAAAAGTCGGCTCTTGCTTCAGTCCGCGAAGCGACGATGAATAGGCGAGTGAAAATAGCCCAGCACTTCAGTGCTGGATGTCGGTCCGGAGCCAAGTCGGAGTGCAGCGGACGGCTGATAAACGCCTGGCGATCCACAATCTTGTAATTCAGCCGTCCGTTTCACGGACTCGCGTGTTCAGGTCCACCTAATCCCACCGATGAATCGGTGGGCTACTTTCATTCGTCGGCTTGGCCGACTCTTCGAGCAAAGCTACTCGACGCTTTCCAGATCGTTGGACCTCCGCCTAAATCAAACAAACAGGATCTGCGAAAAATTCGTCAGTTCTGTGGCAAATGATTCATTTGCAGTCTGAAGCGGATCCACGGCGCTGAGCGGACCAAAATCCAGCCCTGCTTGTTGCTCAATGGAACTGATGGATCTCTGCGCCGTTTCGTGCTGACCAAAAATAAACTCCTCTTCCTGCAGATAGGAACGTTGAGACATAGTGTAGCCCGTGGCGCACAACTCGCCGGTCTCATCATGAACAAAAGCGATTACCTTCCAAAATGAGATCGGAATCTTAACGCCATACCTAATAGGATCGTTCTTTGAGAAGAAGGGGCCTGTGAAAACAGAAATTGACATGTCATCCTCTCGCGAATTCTGCAGGGCGTAGTCTTCCAGACCCAGCCAGATTCCGGCATTGAAAGGCTGCATTTGAGGGGTCGTGTTGGTCACATGCATTGAATCCGCGTTGCCCATTTTTGAGTCAAACTCATTTCCCCAGATTGGATCTTCCCGGCGCGTCATGTGGCCGCGGCTGAATTTTGGCGCATTCCCATAACACTCTTTCATAATTTGCGCTTGCTTAGCGATGCGAGGATCGATCTTCCAGGGTCCCCGCTTCATCCCGTGAGATTCCTTTCCGTTGATGTTGACGGCGCTGTAATAACACATTCTCCGCTTGGCATTCATGACCACTGAGAAATGTTGATAACGCAGAACGTGTTCGGTGCGTCCGTTATCTTCGAAAGTGAGCAGGTCGGTGGTGTCAATAATTTTGGGTAGCGGAACTTCGGCGTCCCCCAGAAAGTTAGTCAGATATCCCTCGCGTCCTGAGTAATCCTCGACCTTCCCCTCATCAAACACGTCATCTTCATCTTCGTCGGGTTCTGGTCTTGGTGGAAGAGGAGCGACAACGTCAACTTGTGGCGCACTCGCAGAACTCGATGGCCCGAGGCGGACGGTGATAGTAAGCGGCACTTCGAACGTCACCTCCCCGGATTGCTGCTGAGACAGTTGCAGTTTCGACCCCTCTACAGCCACAGGCTTTTTGGGCGAAGCCGGAATGACCGCCGTAGTGGTTGGTTTAGTGCCCTGACCCTTGGCCTGACTGAGACGATTTGCCACCAGACTTGCGGAAACGGCAAAGTTGGCCTTCAAAAACTGACCGGAGAAGTGCAAGCCGACCGCCTCGCCGGACTTTAGGCCCAGGACGACCGACCCGGAGTTTCCTCCCAGCGTAGAACAATCATGTTGAATTTCGTTCTGGCCGATGGCAATCAATTGACCCGGCGCCAACCGCTTCTTGTTGTAAACGTTTCCGAAAATTCGATCCATCAAGTCCGTCTCAGGCACGCGGCTGTCCCTGGCTGGATAGCCGATGACGGCGACCTGTTCTTCGGCCGGTGCTGGATTCTTTGCCAGGGCAATTGGGGTTGCGAGTTGTTTGCTCGGTCGCGGTTTCACTCGCAGGAAGGCAATGTCCGGCCCTTTATCAGGTTCGATATAAAGAACATTCCGGATGTCGAAACTGTTGGTTGCATTGCTGTCAATCTCTCGCAGAAAATCAATCGAGGCCGACATCGTGCCCGAAGGACCATCCAGAAAGGTAAACTGGCCGCCGCTCCCGCGGGCGAACTCAGAGGCGACGTGACGGTTAGTGACAACGATATCCTCGTCGACCAGCCAGCCGGTGCCAACCCACTCAAAACGCGGATTGTTCTTCAACTCAATTCTCCCGACCGCGCGCACCGCATGAATGATTCCATCGCGCGCCTTAACGAGCCGTCCCTTCCACACTTCGCTTTCGACTTCATTGAAAACCAGTTGTGGCTCATTGTTGGAAACTGCGAGGACAGGACGGCCAGTCCGCAAAACTATAGTCTCAAGCCCGATGGTCGGGATGTCTTCGGCCTCGACTAAGGCTTCCAGACCACGGTCGAATGGGGCCAACTCGGTTACAGTAATGCGCTCCTGTTCCCGCACGGTGTTCAGCTCTTCGGCCAGTTTGGCATCGCGCTGTTCGATAGCCGCAACGGCGGCCAGCACGCGTTCAGTGAGTTTATCCATTTGTTTCTTCTCCACGTCGGTTGTTTTGTATGTGTGCTTCGAAGGGTTTCACATTTGTGACCTGTCGGTTAAGGATTGGGGCACGACTACGGTACTAACTCGACGTTGAACTCCCTGAGAATTCTCTCGATTGGTATAAAGATTGAAGTTTTGTCGCTTCCACCCCAATGGATGCCTACGAGGCGCCCTTGCTCATCAAGTACCGGTGCGCCACCGTCGCCAGGATTTGAGATTTTTTCAGCGAAGATGACGTCTCTCAATGTAATGGGACCGTCTGGACCCTGCACTTGAACAATTGCGTTTATAGTTGTAACCCGACCTCTGACTGCACCCGATGTTCTACCGACGAGGATCACAACATCCCCAACTTTAACCGGAGGACCGAGCCCCTTGATTTTTCCAACGCCGGGAATTTCATTGGTGAACTCAATACCCGGAAGTAGACGCGCGAGCGCCGCAGTCTTACCGGAATCGATCGACGACAACACCGCCACTTTGTTCTTTTCCGTCCCTCCGTCGAATACACTTGGTTGTAAAATACTGTCGCCGATTTTGCCCGAGATCGTATAGGACATGCTCAGCAAGTAGTTCTGACCGGAAGGATCTCGGACAATGCAGCACAAAGAGCCGGCGGTAGTAGATGTTGAACTGATGCTGGCACCGGGTCTCAGTGGTCTGACAAATCCCCGCAGCCCCAGAACAGACGAAGTCTTGATGATATTAAGCGGAGAAACTTTCGCGATCTGCGCAATATCACTAGCTTCATCGGCTTGATCCTGTGCGCTCTGAGCCCGCCTGTCGGCGTCTTCGCGCTCCTTCCTCAAACGGATCTCCGTGTCGGCGGCCAGGTGAAGTCTCCGATTTGCTTCTTGAGCCTTGAGGGTTTCACTTTCGGCACGCTTCTTCTCACTCTCAGTTAGTGCGAGGGCGG
The DNA here is from genome assembly GCA_035543975.1 of Pyrinomonadaceae bacterium. GTDB lineage: Bacteria > Acidobacteriota > Blastocatellia > Pyrinomonadales > Pyrinomonadaceae > PSRF01. Next base: position 4,791 of record DATKIS010000248.1, on the reverse strand, counting down.
TTTCCGCCTTATCGCGTTGTCCTTCCGCGTCAATCCTATAAGCCTCGGCTCGAATACGCAGGTTTTCCGCGCGCGACTTCTCTTTTAAGGCGTCGTCGCGCTCTTTTTGAGCCTCTCGAGACTTTGAACCCACGGCAATCGCCGCCACCACAGCGACCACAAGGAGGAACGCCAGCGAGATCGCGAGGAATCGGAAGTAGCGCGCCGCCCTGCCCTTCTGGTTGGCGCGTTCCTCCTGTTCATGTGCTAATTTTTGCAATTGGTCGCGCTCGTACTGCGTAGCCGCATCGGCGGCACGCTGGCTGGCTTCAAGAAACTCCGTTTCCAGAGGGTTCAAATGGTCATAGTTTTTTGCTTCGGCCAACAAGCTTCCGCCGAGCAGTCCCCCGGGATCGCGTTTGTGCTCCGCCCACTGCTGTGCGGCGGAAGTCAGTTGCAATCGTTTTCGCAGATGGACTCGCTCTTCTTCCAGCCAGGCGACCAGCAGGGGCCAGTTGCGAATCAAAGCCTCGTGCATGACTTCGACCTGATCGTCGTCACGCGTCGCGCCGGGAGTAACTCGCAGTAGGCCGGCCGTCACCCAAACCCCTAACACGCGATCGACGTTATCTCTGGCTCCCACCGAAGACAGAGTTGCCCGCCGCACGCGATTGTTGGTTACGTCCAGACCCGCCCCCGGCCGGACGAGACGCAGCATGATGCGGCGACTGATGTTCCGATCTTCAGTGAGCCGGAAAGACTCGTAGGTCGCGTTGGCCACGCCTGCCAGAATCTCGCGCGGGCTGCCGCCGAGTTGATCGTAAATGGCGCGCGTGATGTTCTTGCCGTCTCGGTTTTCCCAAAGCTTGTAAAGCGTAAATTGGAGCAACGGTAATCCAGCCGGCTCGCCCAGTACCTCTTGCACTAATTCCTCAACCAATCCAGCCTCAAAGCTGAGTCCGCTCCGCTCGGCCGGTTTTTCTATAGCTTTGCGTAAGTCCTGCGGACTGAGTGGCGGCACGCGCACCTGCGCGGAGTCAAACAATTCCTGAAGTTCAGGGTAACGAGCGACGTAGGTATCAAACTCGCTCCGCATCGTGATGATGAGGATGTGGCGCGGGTCCGACGCTTTTGTCAGCTGCACGAGGTTTGCGACAAACGCCTGGCGTTCGGCATCATCCCGCGAGAGCGTGAAGAGTTCTTCAAACTGGTCAACTATAATGACCGCGGTCTGGCCTGTTGCAGCCATTAACTTAAGCAGGTGTGCATCGTCGTTTTTGAACTGCGCCACGTGCGAGCGATACCATTGTTCGGCTGGGACTTCCGCGGGACGAGCTAGTTCCGCAAGGCTTCTTATAGGTTCAGGGCCCGGAACGATGGGGTCATAATAATTCCAGGACTCGCTGTCGGTAAGCGCCCCCTCTTGCAGGGCAGGAATCAGGCCGGCTCTAACTATGGATGACTTACCGCTGCCTGATAATCCAATTACAGCCAGGAAGTTTCCGCTGCCTAGCGCCTTGGTCATGTCACGGGTTAGCTGCCTGCGACCGTAGAAGACCGCGCGGTCTTCCTTATGAAAAGCGCGTAGCCCTCGGTAGGGACAGCCTGAGCCGATTTCCCTGGAAACCAGTTCCTCGTCAAATTTTGCCAGTAAGGTGGGCCGCGGACTTTCACCGGACTCATAGAGCACAGTCGTCCAGTAGTTCAGCAACGCCTGGGCATCTGAGCGGTCTTCATCAATATCAAGTACCGAACCCGTCTTACTTGCCCGACTGAGGAAGGTCTCTACCTGCTCAAAGAAAGACGCCGTGGGGATGTTTTCATCTTTATCATCATCATATTCTTGATACTCCTCGAGGAGACTCGTATGCGCCCGCCGCAATGCGCTTAACGACTTGAAAAAAGGCGGCATGGTATCAATTGGGGCAGAGGTGCTCATTGGCTCACTCCATTACCGCTAGAACGGCGTCCAGTTCACTGCCGATGGGGCGCAGTTTCTCGCACAGCGCTTTCATTTCTTTATCAACATTGAAGAAACGGTCGCCTGCTAGCGTCTGCAGGTCCGTGAAGTCAACGAAAATGGCAGAATATCTTCTGGTCTTTATTGCGTCGTTCAGGAGTTGCCTGGCTTCTTCCAGCTCTGCCGCCCAGTCGTCAGTTACTTCTTTGCATACGACATCAAGTTGCCTCTGCAGTACCCCCCACGAGGCGTCAAGCTCCTCAATCGGCTTGTTAAGTGCTGCTTCAACCAGTCGCAGAGTGTTGTCAACCTTTTGCCAGGACTTGTGATTGCTCATCTTCCCTTTTAGTTCTGAGTTCAGCACGTTGAGTTGATTCACGCCCCGATTGAACCATGCGATTTGATTGTTGTCGGCTCCCTGTGCCTGCAAATTGGTAGACACCTCCTGCAGCTTCGAGTGAAGGGTTGGCAGATCAAGCTCCCTTACGGCCCCCAGCAGCAGCCCGTTAACAATCGTGGGTTGGATCTGCATAACTTCAGCCAAATGCCCAATGGCCGTTTCCAGTGCTCTCGAGCTTGATTTCTTCACGGCTTCGTTGAGCGCCAGACGAGCTACTTCCAACTGCTCCTCGATCCAGGGAAAGTCGGACTCATCGAGTGTCGGCCGCTGTACTATGGCTCGGAGTTGGCGGATGAGAGATTTCAGCTTTCGAGAATCTCGATCGATCTGGTTGCTCGTTACCCCCTGCGGAAAGTCGCGCCGGGCGCTCAGGACCGGGCTATAGCACTGTAGTTGCAGTAAGTGCAGGCGGTCGTGCACTTCTTTGTAATCGCCGACAATATGAATACGGCGATCCGCCCCCTCGAAGACAGCGCGAAATGCCTGGAGCTTCAAACCGACTTCTGGTTCGCGCAGCAGCTCTGTTAACGCGCGCAGCCCGGTCCGAACAGAGGCCGCAGCTTCGCCGGATGTGTCGGCTGCATCTGGCGCCCAACCCAGCTTGGCAGCCACTTCCCACAGTTGTTTGTTCCCCCGGGCATGACGGCAAGCTGCCTTGACCAGGTCGGGAAGCTTACCCTGCGCTTCCATTACATTGAACAGCAAGTCGAAAATGACAGTAGTTTGGTCAGCGCGTGCAACCAGAAGCCCGAGTCTTTCCCCCATCTGAAGCAGCAGCATCTGCTCGAGCGGCTTCCAGTCGCCGAAAGCACTCTCAAACGCAGCAACCAGCTGTTGGCGAATGACGGGAGTGAGTTCTAGCTGCTCGGCGGTAATAACCATCTGAGTAATATGACCGCAACCTACAATTTATTTCCCTGTTCCAACTGTTGCCAGATGTAGTTGAGCGGAATGCCCAGGTTGCCCGTCTGCTCGCCGTAGTGGTGAAGTGCCACCAAATCCCACCCGAGCGTAAAGACCGGAGACCCCGAGGAGCCGCGTTCAGTGTTTGCTGTATAGGTCACTCGCTTGTGCATCGAATTCACGGCGGTTACTGCGCCCGCACTAAGATTGAGCGGTGCGGCCAGCGGGTGTTGCAGGATAAGTTGGATTTCGCCGATGGCGAACTGATGCTGTTTGTAGTCCAGCCAGCCGCGCGTCGCTCCCGTTTCGCCCACTGTCTGCATTCCCGGATCGCCCGCGACGCGAACGAGGGCGAAGTCCAGGTCTCTCACCGGACTACTGTCGATTAACCAGTCAGCCTTGAATGGATAAAACTGCCCGGCCGGAACCGTAATCCCGTCAATGCCGGCCGCATAATCAAAACGCACACCCGCTTGTTCCGGTTGGAGATTTTTCAGCGCAAGAACATCGGCAACGTGCCAGTTGGTGAGTACGGCATCTTTGGTTAGGAGGAAGCCGGTTCCCACTCCTTTTCCCTCCGGCATCTCAACTCGGCACACAGTTCGTTCCCTTTCAACCATGCGCGCTCGCCACTGGTTCACTTGTTGGAACGGTACGCCCTCCAAAACAATTGCTTCCAACCGTCCCTGCGGAGGCGCGTCGGAAGTGAGCGAGACTTCGACCGCGAATCGCTGCAGGGCCACGTTGCCGGGATTTTTCGCACGCGCGCCGGCTATCAATGCTTCCAGCTTACCCTGCGCCTCAGCCCAGTCGATCAGGTCCATCGCGACTCTATTCATCGGGCCAGGTTCAACGTGATTTTGAAGCTTTTCATTTAACTGGAAAAGCGTCATCATTTTTAGGTCGGCGTAGCTGGGGAAGGCGCTGACAAGAGCGTCTCGCAATGCTTGCAGTTGTTTGCCTTTCAAATCGATAGGCATTGACCGTCACCCGATTTAGTAAGACATTCAGAGGGTTGGAATGAGGAGCAATTCATAAAACCAGCCGGCGCGCTAAAAGCGCAGATGAAAACGTGAGACTGCCGAAGGTCACCCGAAGGTAATGGGAAGAAGGACAGTCAAGAGTGAGCGAAGTATTTCGTAACTACGTGCGAGATGTCAACACACGGTTAGCCGGCAGCTGTTCTCTCTGGATCACAAGAGACGCGCTCTAGCCGCTCTATCTAATTGTGTCGACTTACGAAGATCTTGAAGGTTTGAGATTTTAGGACCTAAGGATTGAGTGTTATTGGTAGAGCAGAGGAGGGGCGAACTCCTGCCTCCGGCGAGATCGGCTTGACCGGCGTCGAACCTGCCATCACCGCGGAGCTCCCCTTTGTCCAGTACAGCAGTCGCCGCCCGTCGGTTTCGAAAACTTAGGCATGTCGCTCCGCGGCTCAAAACCCAGGTTCACCTTTTTTTCAACTAATACCTTGGTATCGACCGATACCTTTGTCTAATTTCACCGGTCGTCAACTTATGTTGAACTTGCGGAAGAGGATCGTGTGGTT
>DATKIS010000247.1:0-2915 GCA_035543975.1 Pyrinomonadaceae bacterium | reverse complement strand
CGATGGCGGCTGTAAACCATGGCAAGCCGGTCCTGGTTGAAAAGCCGGGGGCCCGGAACGCAAAAGAAATCGAGCCGTTAATTCAGCTGGCGGCAGAAAAGAAGGTGCCGGCAAAGGTGGGATTTAACCATCGCTTTCATCCGGCGTTCGTTAAGGCGCGTCAGATTTGGGACACAGCGGCCCTGGGCGAGTTGATGTACGTTCGCGGCCGCTATGGTCACGGCGGGCGCCTCGGCTACGAACAGGAGTGGCGAGCAGACCCCGCAATTGCGGGCGGGGGAGAGTTACTAGATCAAGGTGTCCATCTTATCGACCTGTCCCGCTGGTTTGCCGGAGAGTTCTCCGAGATCGAAGGCCACGTCGGCTCCTACTTCTGGAAAATGCCGGTCGAAGACAATGGGTTCATGCTCCTGCGCACCAGTAGTCAGCAAGTGGCCTGGCTCCATGTAAGCTGCACCGAGTGGAAAAACTTATTCAGTTTCGAGATATTCGGACGCGACGGAAAACTGCAAATCGACGGACTGGGCGGCAGCTACGGCACCGAGCGCCTGACTTACTACCAGATGCTGCCGGAAATGGGGCCGCCCGAGACTCTGGTGTACGAGTATCCGGGACCCGACCAAAGCTGGGCGGCGGAGTTTGCTTATTTTGCTGAGTGCATCCAGGATGGCCGGGAACCTGAGGGAAACCTACACGATGCGGCAGCGGCCCTCAGAATCGTCGAGACGCTTTACGACCAGAGAAGCTTCCCAAAAGTTTGAGCGATTTTAGATGATTATCACGCGTAGCCCGCTGCGAATCTCGCTAGGCGGCGGTGGAACAGACTTGCCTTCCTACTACCGAAAGCACGGCGGCTTTCTGATCGCTGCAGCCATCAATAAGTATGTCTACATTACTATCCACGAGACCTTCGTTAGCGACCTGATAATCAAGTATTCGAAGCTCGAGCGAGTGGCAAACGCCGCCGAGATCGAACATCCAATCTTCCGGGAAGCACTCAAGCTGCTCGAAATTCATGAGACGAATCTTGAAATCAGTAGCCTGGCGGATATCCCGGCGGGGACGGGTCTGGGTAGTTCAGGCAGTTTCACTACTGCACTGCTGAAGGCATTGGGCACGTATCGCAAGAGCCTGATGCATCCCCGGGAGTTGGCTGATCAGGCGTGCCATATCGAGATTGATTTACTCAAGGAATCCGTTGGCAAGCAGGACCAGTACATAGCGGCGTTTGGGGGCCTAACTGGATTTCAATTCCTGGCGGATGAGCGAGTGGAGGTGGCGCCGCTGAAAGTCGACACCGAGACTCTCTACAATCTGGAAGACAATCTGCTGCTCTTTTTCACGAACTATTCACGCTCGGCGTCTGCCATTCTCAAAGATCAGGATGAGCGGAGCTTGCAGAGCGAGCAGAGTATGATAGACAACCTGCATTTCGTGAAAGACCTTGGCTGGCAAAGCAAGGAAGCTTTGGAATCGGGCGATCTCCACAAGTTTGCGGGGCTGATGAACGTCCAATGGGACCGGAAGCGCGAACGTTCGGCCCACATCAGCAATAGTGAGATTGACCAGTGGTACCAGCTGGCGATGACGAATGGCGCGATGGGAGGAAAGCTGATCGGTGCCGGCGGCGGGGGCTTCCTAATGTTTTATACCGAAGACAAAACCCGCTTGCGCCATGCCATGAGTCAGGCCGGGCTGAAAGAGGTACGGTTCCGATTCGACTTTGAGGGGACTAAGACGATAATTTCATGAATCGTCTGCTTCACCATGGTTGAAATTGCGGCATTGCTTTGCGGAGGGTTAGCGACGCGAATCCGGCCGCTGACGGAAAAAGTCCCGAAGTCGCTGATTGAGATAGCCGGCAAACCATTCATCGATTGGCAACTGTCCCACTTAAAGCGCAAAGGGATTCGACAGGTGGTGCTGTGCCTGGGACATCAGGGTTGGGAAATCGAGCGGTTCGTGGGGAACGGGCAGCGTTGGGGTTTGACAGTTAAGTACAGCCGCGATGGGGATCAACTGCTGGGAACCGGAGGCGCTCTCAAGAAAGCTCAACCCTACCTGGATGATCCGTTTTGGGTCCTTTATGGCGACAGCTATCTCGATTTCGATTACGGAAAAGTGTCTGACTATTTTGAGCAGGAGGGTAAGGACAAGCTTGGCTTGATGACGGTGTTCGCAAATCGAAACCAGTGGGACCAGAGCAATATCATCTTTAAGGATGGGCGAATTTGTCTTTACGACAAGGCAGAGCCAAACCCCTTGATGGAACACATTGACTACGGTGCGGCCATCCTACGCAAAAAGGCGCTTGACCTGATCCCCCGATATCCCTACGACCTCGCGCTGCTTTATAGTCAGTTAGTGAAATCCGGTCTTATGTTAGGTTACGAGGCAACCGAACGGTTCTATGAAATCGGATCGAACGAAGGCATTGAAGATGCCAGTCGTTTTTTTGGCGCACTAAAAACATAGCTGTGTGAATCAGGGAGTTGCACAAAAGGTCTTATTTGTGTTCTTTCGGGCAATTTCGCGGATCGTATGACGCCGAACCCCAGAACCCACGAAAGACACGAACTATAGCCTTAACCAATCCAACAATGTCGACTTCATCCTATACGCAGAATTACCTGAGCGAAGTGGTTCGCATCGCCGGCCAGCTTGACGTCAACGCGATTGACCGCATGGTTGAGCTGCTGGCGCAATTGCGAAGCCGCGGCGGCAGGCTCTTTATTCTTGGCGTCGGTGGCGGCGCGGGCCATGCTTCCCATGCGGTAAATGATTTCCGCAAGATCGTAGGCATTGAAGCCTATACCCCCACCGACAACGTCTCCGAATTAACCGCTCGGATAAACGATGATGGCTGGGACACGTCCTTCGTAAACTGGCTGAAAGTGAGCCGGCTGACTGATAAC